>CAYTIZ010000070.1:0-10658 GCA_964437885.1 uncultured Enterobacteriaceae bacterium | reverse complement strand
GGCAGAAGAGTCTTCAACTATGGCTAAGTTGGCAGGTAAATCTATGTTGCTCGATGGTGTTTCCAAGCAAGGTTTGATGACAGTGGTTGGCGAACGTGGTCATGTACTCACCTCTTCAGATGGTAAGCACTGGCAGCAGATTGTTGTTCCTACTAGAGCTACACTCACAGGTGTTTATTTTCACGATAAACAGAACGGTTGGATCGTAGGTCATGATGCCGTTATTTTGCGTACGACGGATGGTGGTAAGCAATGGCAAAAAGTGTATGACGATCCTGAAGGAGAAACCCCCTTATTTGATATCTGGTTCCGTGATGAAAAACAAGGTCTGGCAATAGGGGCATACGGGCTTTATTTTGTCTCAGAAGATGGTGGAGTAAATTGGGATATCAGTGAATTGAATGATAATAAGACAACAGATAATACTGATGGAGATGAGAGTAAAGCTGAAGACGATGATGATTTTCTCGATTCTTATGATCTACATCTAAATAGTATTGCTTTAGCCGACAACGGCAAGTTATATATCGTTGCAGAAGCTGGCAAGGTATATCGCTCGGATGATTCAGGGACTAGCTGGGTGTCTTTGGCACTACCCTATATCGGTTCCTTGTTTGGCGTATTACCTATCGAAGGCGATACCGTATTGGTCTTTGGTTTACGAGGGCATCTATTTCGTTCAGAAAATGCAGGAGAGAATTGGCAGGAAATTGAAACACCCACACAGGAAATGCTGACTAATGGTATTTATACAAATGATGGAATATATATCACTGGTCTGGGTGGAACAATTCTAAAAAGCAACGATAAAGGGCAAAGTTTTGTATTGCAGGAGCAGGGTCATCGGGATGGTTTTACCGCAATAATAAAAAGTCCTGAAGGTAAATTGATCACAGTTGGTGAAAAAGGAGTGGGTCTGTTGCACTAGGCCAAGAAAGTTATGTCTGATTCAAAAATAATTAGCACGATGGAAAAAATACTATTTTCCAAGCGCCCGTGGGTGATTGTTTTTTTTGTCGTCGTCACAGTATTTATGTTTTCATCTGCGCTGAAGTTAAAGGTAGATGCTGGCTTTTCAAAACTATTGCCTTTGCAGCATGAATACATGCAGACGTTTACCAAGCATAGGGAGGAATTTGGCGGTGCCAATCGTGTGCTGGTTGCCTTGATGGCAAAAGAGGGTGATATGTTTACGCCTGAATTCTTTGATGCACTGAAGCAAGCGACAGATGATGTGTTTTTTATTGAGGGCGTTGATCGTACTCGGGTAACTTCAATCTTTACACCCAATGTCAGGTTCACCGAAGTGGTGGAAGATGGTATTGCCGGCGGTAATGTTGTTCCCGATGATTATGAAAATACACCCGTAGGTCTTGCCAAGGTCAAAGAGAACATTATTAAGGCAGGGATTGTTGGACGATTAGTTGCCAATGATTTCTCCGGTGCGCTTATTAGTGCGCAACTGCTAGAGTTTCATCCTAATACGGGCGAACGACTGGATTATGTCGATGTTGCAAGACAACTGGAAAACATAAGGCAAAAATACAGTAGCTCGGATGTGGGTGTTGATATTGATTATCACATCATCGGCTTTGCTAAAGTGATTGGTGATATAACTGAGGGTGCAAAGCGTGTCGTTCTGTTTTTCGTTATTGCTTTTTTTATAACGGCATTACTCGTCTACTTTTATTCGCAGTCGTTTAAACTGACAATTATTCCATTGACCTGTTCATTGATTGCTGTTGTCTGGCAATTAGGCATACTTCCGCTGCTTGGTTTTGGCATTGATCCTATGTCAATACTGGTACCCTTTCTTATCTTTGCCATTGGTGTAAGTCATGGTGTGCAAATGATAAGTTCTTTCAGATCAGAAGTCTTTCTTGGTAACAGTAGTCTGGATTCTGCAAAGATTAGTTTCAGACGATTGTTGGTGCCAGGGACAATTGCCCTTGCCAGTGATACGATTGGTTTTATTACCATCTTGCTGATTGATATTGAAATAATCCAGGAAATGGCAATAACGGCAAGCCTGGGTGTCGCTGTTATTATCCTGACTAATCTTTTTCTACTGCCTGTACTCGTTTCCTACATAGATTTAGGTGAAAACTACAGAGGCAAACTCGTGAATCGTGCAAATAAGTTATTACCTGTATGGAAAAAAATTGCGGGCGTTTCAAAACGTGGTCCGGCAACAATTATTATTCTGATTAGTTTTGTCTTTCTTGGCTTTGGACTCTGGAAAGGGGCTGACATCAGAATTGGTGATTTACATAGAGGGGTACCTGAGTTGCATGGTGACTCTCAATATAATATCGATACGGATGTTATAGCGAGCCGATTTTCCATAGGTGTGGATCTTATATCCGTGATTGTTGAAACTATCCCTGAAGGATGTATCAATTATGATGTAATGGATACCATAGATCGTTTTGAATGGACAATGAGAAATGTCGATGGTGTGCAATCTGTGATTGGATTACCTACAGTCGCCAAGCGCATTAATGCTGGTTGGAATGAAGGAAATATTAAATGGCAAGTTCTGCCACGAAATCAATCGGTATTGGTTCAGTCTGTTTCCTATGTGCCAACTTCTTCTGGTTTATTAAATAGTGATTGCAGCGTCATTCCAGTATTGATTTTTACTGCAGATCATAAAGCAGAAACAATCTCTAATATTGTTGCGAATATAAAATCATTTGCAAAAGAATTTGATTCGGAAACGATAAAATTTAAACTAGCTACGGGCAACGTTGGTGTAATGGCTGCAACTAATGAAGAAGTTGATGCCGCACAGTTTCCGATTCTACTCTATGTCTTCTCGGCCATAATAATTTTATGTTTGATAACATTCCGATCTATAGCGGGGACTTTGTGTATCGTTCTTCCATTGGCTCTGGTTTCTTTGCTAGCCTATGCATTGATGGCTATTCTTGAAATTGGTCTCAAGGTAAATACATTGCCTGTTGTTGCATTAGGGGTGGGGGTTGGTGTCGATTACGGAATCTATATCTATAGTCGTTTGGATGGTTTGCTAAAGAGCGGAAAATCACTGACAGAGGCCTATATGGAAACACTGGAAATTACCGGTGCTGGTGTTATTTTTACCGGGATCACATTGGCAATAGGTGTGGTTACCTGGATTTTCTCTCCACTTAAATTCCAAGCTGATATGGGAATTCTACTGACCTTTATGTTCCTGGTTAATATGCTGGGTGCAATATTATTGTTACCAGCCATTGCGTCAATATTAATTAAGAAGTCAGATTAATAACATTATCATTAAGTTGATCTCAGTTTAAATTGGGCTTGGGTCAGAGCATCGTCAATCAAACGAAAGTGGTGGTCAGGGAAAATTGTTTTGTATTTCGGCAAATCGGAGGATTTAAGCAACGCTCTGACCCAGAATGGGTAACTATTTTGCGGATACTGGCTTTCTTCAAAGTATGATTTAGCCCTGAACTAAGACTTAAGTTTGAATGACCAGGTAAATTTAAAAAGAGAAACGACTTCACCAGAACTATTAACACCGGTTGAAGTAACAGTAATCTCATGTCCTTCACCTGTTTCAATTGCACGCTCAACAGTATCTCTGATTTTGCAGCCTTCATCACAGGTAAAGGTTGTCAAAGAATCAGCCTTTTTAACAAACGTTGCTTTTACTCCGGTTATTAACATCGATATCGGCGGTTTATTTTCAATTGTAATCAAACCCAATAGTCCGGTTGATAATTCAGCAGCTCCCGTCTGAGCGGCGAAATAAATTGAACAAAATGGATTCTTGCTAAACCATGAATAGGGTAAGGTAACAACGCCTGTATCAAGATTAGCAGACTTGATCCTTATACCCCAGAACCAGGCACTGGGTAATTTAAATAAATAGAATAACCACATCTTCCATCTGTTATTCATGGCTAAAAGCATACGATTGCTATTGTCAGAAGTATTCATTGTCATTATCGTGACCTATATTAGTCAATTTACGGAAAATAAACAGAGCGATCGCTCTTAAAATAAAATATACTACCGCTATGAATAATGCCAGTCAAACACCGTATCCTAACTTACTGCAACCACTCGATTTAGGCTTCACTACTTTACGTAATCGCGCTGTTATGGGTTCTATGCACACGGGTCTTGAAGAGGACAGTAAGGATTTATCACGACTTACTGCATTTTATAATGAGAGAGCGGATGGCGGCATCGGCTTGATCATTACAGGTGGTTTTGCACCAAACCGCAGGGGCAGACTGGCACCCTTTGCATCCGATTTACGCTCTCATGCACAAATTGATAAACATCAGCAGATGACCGAATCAGTACATGAACATGGAGCCAAGATAGCCCTACAAATATTACATGCTGGACGTTACAGTTATCATCCCTTCGCCGTCTCGGCATCATCGATTAAATCACCTATCTCACCATTTCGCCCCTGGTCACTTAGTCAAAGCGGAATCAGGAATACTATTTCTGATTTTGTTCGTTGTGCAGTGTTGGCACGTGAAGCAGGCTATGACGGTGTAGAGATAATGGGTTCTGAGGGATATTTGTTAAATCAATTTATTGCACCTCGTACTAATCAACGAAAAGATCAGTGGGGAGGGACAAGTACAAATCGACATCGTTTCGCGTTAGAGATTATACGACAAAGCCGAACTGAAGTTGGAGCAGATTTTATCATTATTTTTCGTTTATCCATGCTTGACCTTGTTACGAATGGTAGTCAATGGGATGAAATTATTGAACTAGGTAATGGTGTAATTGAAGCTGGTGCAACGATTATTAATACCGGTATTGGTTGGCACGAAGCACGTGTCCCTACCATCGCCACAATGGTACCTAGAGCAGCATATACATGGGTTACAAAACGTTTTAAAGAATCACTGGATCGAACTGTACCGTTGGTAGCGGTTAACCGTATTAATACACCGGAAGTTGCAGAACAAGTACTAGGTAATGGTGATGCCGATTTAGTTTCTATGGCCAGACCATTGCTGGCCGATCCGGAATTTATAAATAAAGCAGCTAATAATTGTGCTGATGAAATTAATACTTGTATTGCCTGCAACCAAGCCTGTCTTGATCATGTGTTTGCACAAAAGCTTGCTTCTTGCTTGGTGAATCCACGTGCCTGCCATGAAACTGAACTAAATTATTTACCAAGCCAACAAGTGAAACGTATCGCTGTTGTTGGTGCCGGTCCTGCCGGACTGGCTTTTGCCACAGTAGCCAGACAACGTGGTCATCAAGTTACCCTGTATGAAGCAGATACTGAGATTGGGGGTCAATTTAATGTTGCCAAGCAAATACCCGGCAAACAGGAATTCTTTGAAACGATACGGTATTACAGTAAACAACTTGCACTACTCAATGTAGATGTTCGCTTGAACACCCAAGTTGATGTAAAAATATTAATACAGGAAAAATATGATTTGCTTGTATTGGCAACTGGCGTAACACCTCGTATTCCAGAAATCGATGGTCTTAATCATGCCAAGGTATTGACCTATCTGGATGTTTTAAAATATAAAAAACCAGTTGGCCAATCTGTTGCCATTCTAGGTGCTGGTGGCATTGGTTTTGATGTCGCAGAATTTTTATGTGTGAATGAAAATACTGAAGCTGGAGAAAAAAAGAATTGGCTCAGATATTGGGGAGTGGATAAGGATTACCATACTGCTGGGGGTCTGTTAAATAAGCCTGATGAAATCATTGCAGCGCGTGATGTTACCTTGTTTCAACGTAAACACAGTAAACCTGGTGCGAATTTGGGGAAATCAACCGGTTGGATTCATCGCACCAGTTTAAAGAGACACGGAGTAAAGATGGTCAATAGCGTTATTTATAAACGTATCGATGACGATGGTTTGCATGTGCTTATTGATAATGAAGAAAAATGTTATGTAGTTGATAATGTTATTTTATGTACTGGTCAGGAACCGCGACGTGATTTATATCAAACGTTAATAGATGCCGGACTAGCAGTCGAATTAATCGGTGGGGCAGATGTGGCGACTGAGCTGGATGCCAAGCGTGCGATTGATCAGGCTTCAAGATTGGCTGCGCAGGTATAAGGAATTTCTAATTAAAACAAATAATACTTTCAGTTATCACTACTCCTCAAATAAGATAATAAACGTACTCGAGCACAAACATTGCCCTCTTTATCAGTAGCCTCTACGATATTCCAATTCTGAAAACGGCCTGTTTCCCTGAGTGACGTTTCAGCCGCATCCATATCCTTAAGCGTTAATTTAAATTGATATAATAAGTCACTGTGTGCTGGTTTTAAATAAGATATCTCAGCCTGTTTCAACCAAGCCTGCGCTCTAATATGTCGATGTGATAAAGCTGCACGATACATGAAGGGATAATAAGGATCGGAGGCCATAAAGATAGAACCACCAAAAGTACTACCGTTAAAATTTCGATTTAGTAAAGAAAAGCGTAACTTTACATCTGCCTCAAAAAAATCGTTTGTTACCCTGACACAACTGGTTCGATTAAAAAGTAAAGGCGGATACAGATTAAAGCCAATTTTAAAGCGGAAGGGAGAATCGAGATTCATGTACTTTGGCTTATCCTGTGTTATCGATTCAGTGCTGAGTGAACTAATGTTATTAATTCGTCTGCATATTCATCCAGACTACTATCACTGGATTTATATCTCCAATGTTTGAGATGACGATCCTGAATCATTGCTAATACCATCGTCGCGATGAAATGATGTTTTTTTCTACCCTTACCAGTATCCAATTTTTTTATCAGGCTTGCTATTTTATCAATCATATTTAACTCAATATTTTTTGAATCCTGTTGATGCTTCTTTGGTAGGCAACGTGTTTCGAAATAGAGAAAATAAAACCACGGATGTAAAATATCTGCGGTATAAATAGAATATCGGATAATATTCTGCAACGCCTGTTTTGGGTCGTTTTGTTTCAAAGCGACTTCGAGAGTCTCAGAGGATACGTGCTGCACCAGATCTTTAATAAAAATGGCGATGGTATCCTTGGATTCGATACAGGAATAAATTCCGCCCATACTCAAACCGGTCTCTCGACACAGATCTCGTAAAGACATTTCATGGAAGCCAATTTTTGAGGAAATTTTAAAAGTAGCCTTGATAATCTTTTCCAGATTATTCACAGCATATTTAGGTTTTTTGGTTTTGATTACATCACAGTGTCGTTCATATACAGTGGTATAAACAGCCTTACCCTTATAGGGGAATTGTGCTTTATATTGATCGAAGTTCATCTCAAACAAGATAATATTTGTTGCATTATTTAGCCCGAAGCAATAATTAAGTTAATTAATGCTAGACAGATTAGCATAAACAGGACTAAAATCACACTCATTACTGAGCGAGCGCTCGCATTTATTATTGAAGGAAGGCAGGTGATATCATGAATCTAGCTATTACACTCGTAATTATCATTTCTTTGACAGGATTAGTACTCAAACAAACTGGTTTGCGCGTCATTGCCATTGCCAGTGGAGTAGCTTTCGTAGTGTCGATTTTCGCATCATTGCATATACTATTTATAGCTTTGCTTGGTTGTGTGACGCTGCTGGCCGGTTTGGCGAATGTGACAAACTTGCGCCGTGAGTATCTTTCACAGCCCTTTTTTGAAGTGTTCAAAAAGATGCTACCACCCTTGTCTGAAACTGAAAGAGAGGCAATTGATGCAGGTACAGTTTGGTGGGATGGGGAATTATTTAGCGGTGATCCTGACTGGAAAAGCCTCACTAGTATAGACAAACCTAAGTTAAGTAAGGAAGAACAAGATTTTATTGATGGACCAGCTACCGAATTATGTCGAATGTCCGATGCCTGGAAGATCAATCATGACTGGAATGTAATCCCGGATAAAATCATTCAATATGTTCTGGATAATGGTTTTCTAGGTATGATAATTCCAAAAGAATATGGTGGTTTGGCTTTATCTGCTATAGCTCAATCGGAAGTGTTAATTAAAATTTCTAATACGGGTGCAGCCATTACCTATCTAGTCGCTGTACCGAACTCTCTTGGTCCCGGTGAGTTATTGCTCAAGTACGGCACCGAAAAACAAAAAAATCACTATTTACCGAGATTAGCTTCCGGCAAAGAAATTCCCTGTTTTGCACTCACTGCGCCATTAGCTGGTTCTGATGCCACTTCGATCCCGGATACCGGTGTGGTGTGTAAGGGGTTGTGGGAAGGAAAAGAGATCATCGGTATGCGTTTGAATTTCTCCAAACGTTATATCACACTGTCCTCGATTGCGACTCTGGTCGGTCTTGCTTTTAAACTTCAGGATCCGGATCATCTCATAGGCGATATAGATGATTACGGTATTACTTGTGCGCTGTTACCACACGATACCAAAGGCATGACGCTCGGACGTCGTCACCTGCCCGTCGGTGATTCCTTTTTAAATGGCCCGATACAGGGCGAGAATATTTTCGTGCCGTTGGACTATATTATCGGTGGAACAGAAATGGCCGGCAAAGGCTGGCGTATGTTGGTGAATTGCCTGTCGGTAGGACGTTGTATCACTCTGCCCACCGGTGGAGCAGCCTTTGCAAAACGAGCCATCACGGGCACCACAGCATATACCAGTTTGCGCAAACAGTTCGGTGTGCAGCTGAAGAGTTTTGAAGGTATACAAAAACCTCTTGCGCGGATGGTTGGACTCGGCTACATCATTAATGCAGCACGAATACACACGATTCAATCAGTTGATAATGGTGAAAAACCGTCTGTTCCTTCCGCGATAATTAAATACCATTGTACCGAGATGGCACGCCAATGCGTGATCGATGCAATGGATATTCATGGTGGCAAGGCCGTGATGAAAGGTCCTAAAAATTACATTGCCAGTAGTTATGAATCCATACCAGTCGCGATCACGGTTGAAGGTGCCAATATTCTCACCCGTAACCTGATGATCTTTGGTCAGGGTGCGACTCGCAGCCATCCCTATGTATTGAAAGAAATGGAACTAGCTCAACAGGAAAGTACTGATGAGGTAATAGAATCTTTTGATGATGTTTTGTTTAATCATGTCGGTTATAGCATAACCAATGGAGTACGTGCGCTTTCCTATGCCTTGACCGGTTCACGTATTGTTACTAATCCAGGTCATCCACGTTTGGCTCCTTATTATGCGCACTTGAGTCGTTTCAGTGCAGCCTTTGCACTGGTTGCAGATATCAGCATGTTATCGCTGCAATCGAAACTAAAATTTATGGAGATGTTGTCGGCAAGAATGGGTGATCTGTTGAGTGATCTTTATTTGGCCAGCATGGTGATTAAACATTATGAAAACGATGGCTGTCCGGAAGAAGATTTTCCTGTTGTTAAATGGGCACTTGATTATCTCTTGCATGATTATCAGGAGGCATTCAAAGCTATTGTTCAAAACTATCCAAACCGAGCGTTAGCAGTATTATTAAAGTTAACAGTATTTCCAATAGGGATGCACTTTTCCCCTCCTGCTGATGAGTTAGAGAAAAAGGTGGCGAATTTACTTACACAGAACAATGCTACACGTGACCGTATGATCGCAGGTCTTCATATGGAGGATGCCGAGAATAATCCGCTGGCACATGTCAATGCAGTTTATCTGGAAAGTCTTAAGCTTGAACCCATCAACGATAAAATCCGTCAGGCTGTGAAAGATAAGCTTTTGCCAAAGCAACAGGGACTTGAATTGGTTATGGCTGCTCATGGAGCGGGTGTTATTAGTGACAGCGAGGCCGATCAGTTAAAGAGTTTTGACGAGCATTTGATGTCGGTCATTCATGTTGATGATTTTGAGCAGGATGAATTGATACGTAGCGTCTGTGAAGAAAAAGCCAAACCTAAAGCTAGAGCTAAAAGAAAAACGAAAGCAAAGACAAAGGCAAAAATAAAAACGGAAAGTAGTGACGTAGACTAAACTCATTACTTAGTGTCATTACACGGAGGAAGAATGCAACGGCAAAACAGCATTTCAGAAAATGCAATCGAATTGATACGTAGCCAGATAGAACCACGTTGGGGTGATATGGATGCATTAGGGCATATCAACAGTTTGGAGTATCTGGCCTATATGCAGGAATGCCGAGTGCAATGGATAATAGAAATGAAATTGTCCTTTGAAGAGGTGACACTGGTACTGGCAAACTTGCATGGTGAATTCAAGGCAGAACTTATCTATCCCAATACGGTTGAAGTTGTGATGTATGGGTCAGAATCTGGGCGTTCCAGTTTTTTATCAGAATATGAAGTCTGGGCAAAAGGCGATTCGGATTATATATTCGCGACGGGTTTTGCAAAGATAGTCTGGATAGACAATAAACAACGTCTACCTGTTTCCTTGCCGGATGCACTAAGAGTCAAACTGCATTAATACACAAAAATAATATAACAGAGTAAATATTTTAATTATGAGCAAACATTTTGAAAAAGTCGCCGTACTCGGTGCCGGTGTGATGGGTGCACAAATTGCTGCATTATTAGCAAATATGAATGTACCGGTGATCTTGTTTGAACTGGCCGCCAAAGAGAAAGATAAAAGTGCTTTGAGCAAACAAGCGATAAAAAAATTAACAAAATTAAAACCACCTCCCTATGCAACAAATGGCGTCGAACGTTTTATAGAAGCTGCAAATTATGATGACGATCT
>CAYTIZ010000069.1:6466-10702 GCA_964437885.1 uncultured Enterobacteriaceae bacterium | reverse complement strand
GGAATATCTTCAACAAATCTTAAAACTGAAAGACGATTAGCCCAACTATCATAAGGTGAAAGATAGGCATTCTTCACATCTTTGCTCATTGCTTGTCGTGTAACACATTGAATAACAGCACCACGACAAAACGCATTTAAACCCTGGATTAATAAAGAACCAATTATTGGCAAGCGACTCAACTTTAATTGCCAGGGAACCTGTTTCCCTTGTGGAATATGAAAAGCGGCTGTATTTGAAATAACCAAACGTTTTATCTTATCGGGATATCGTGTCGCATAAGCCATGCCGATCATGCCACCCCAATCGTGAAGGATTAAGGTTAAATTATTATCTACATTTAAACTGGACAATAATGCATCAAGATCATCAACACGCTGTTTAAGAGTAAATTCATATTCGCCCTTAGCCGGTTTATCCGATAAACCCATACCAATATGGTCTGGAACAATACAATGATATTTATCGATTAATACAGTAAAAAGATGTCGATAATAGAACGACCAACTTGGATTCCCGTGCAACATAACAACGGTTTCAGAGTGTTCATTACCTCCTTCGAGATAATGCAATCGCCTGTTATTAATCGACGCATAACAGGAAGATTTAATGGGATAATCGGGGTATTGCATAAACTATTGGTTTTAATATAAAAAATGATAAGCCTTTAGCAGGGTAGTTTACTGAATATTCTTATATACACCAAGTCTATTAAGCCCATAAATAGCTTAACTATTCGATGCACTAGCCACATTCAAGCTGTAAGTGCACCACACGCTGCTCTAAATACTTCATAGGGTATGCGATAGTTTAAACATTTCCTGGATCGATTGTTGAGCAATTTTTCGACACGATTAAATGCCACAGCCTCAATCTAACTTACCAAATTTCTGTTAATAAGCAGGAACAGTACAACTTTTCTTTTATGCTATTATGACTAAGTTTTCTTTTAGCTTTTTGTTATTTCTTGTCATGATGAGTAGTCGGGTAGACGAACTTTCTATCAAAGGTAAGGTTTGGGTTGATAATTGGTTTGTTTTTATTCGGGGGATTATTTAAAGGGCTCAGTGCCCTTTACTCGCGTTATCTATTTGGCTTAATGTAAAATAAATCACCCCGCCACTTTTAATTTATATTTTTTATATGAAGGATAAGTATGCAAGCTGATCTGTTAACCAAAGTCATTCTTCCTCTGTCTCTTTTTCTAATTATGTTTGGAATTGGAATATCTTTGAGGTTTTCTGATTTTAAAAACATTCTTAAATATCCTAAAGCTGTTGTTATTGGACTAAGTGGACAATTAATTTTACTACCTATTGTGGCCTTTATCTTTGCCATTGTTTTTAAATTACCAGCCGAATTGGCTGTTGGTTTGATAATCATTGCTTTAGCACCTGGCGGTGCGACATCCAATATGCTTACTTATTTATTTGACGGTGATGTTTCACTATCAATCAGTTTAACGGTGCTTACCAGTTTAATTACTCCCTTTACAATTCCTTTGCTCGCTTCCTTGAGTATGACCTACTTTATGGGTAGCAATACAGAATTTGAACTACCAGTCATTAAAACCATTGTCCAGTTACTTGTGATCACCTTGGTGCCCGTTGCTTTAGGGATGCTTACTCTGAAACGTTTACCAATAGCCGCTAAGAAAATAGAAAATGTACTTAAATGGTTTTCTATCGTTTTCTTGTTTTTGATCATTTCTTTAATTGTCATGAAAAACTTTTCAAATATGGCAAGCTTTTTCGCACAAGCTGGTGCTGCTACTTTAGTTCTCAATTTAGTGGTTTTAATTCTAGGTTACCAACTTGCTAACTGGGCCAAACTCAGTGCTAGACAATCTACTGCTATTGGTTTTGAAGTTGGTATTCAGAATGGTACTTTAGCGCTTGTTGTAGCTGGAACTCTGATTGGTAATAATACTATGATGATCCCAGCTGTAACCTACTCATTAATTATGTTTTTTAGTGGTGCTATTTTTGGTTGGTGGAGAAAGATCTCAAGGAGCGAGAGTACTTGAACAGATTTCACCTTTCTCTAGGATCAGGTCTTCGATACCAATTTCGGAGTCAACTTTTAAAGTTTGATTTAAAAAACAAATTAATGGGGCAGGCCCTTTATGCTTATTCTCCCCAACCACCACTGCGACCCACCATGTAATCCACTGCCGCTTTGACGTCTTCATCAGTCAATGAAGCTATTCCGCCTTTAGGTGGCATTCCTCTAAGCCCTTCGATAGAATTCTTGTAGACGACTTCCTTTCCCTGTGCAACGCGTTTTACCCAAAAGGCTTTCTTGCCCATCTTGGGAGCGGCGTTCAGTCCTGATTTATGACAGACCGCGCAAAAAGTTTTGTATATTTCGCCACCGTTGTCAGCAAAGCTGATTGCGCTGATCATTGAGAGCAAACTAATTAGAGCGACCGAAATATGTGTTTTAAAAGTTTTCATAATGATTGTAATTATCTGTTTGGGTGAAAATTTAGTTATATGGATTTATTTAGGATATGCTTTAATTTAGGGTTAAAAAATCCCATCGTAAGGGAATTATCTAAGACAATGTTAAATTGTTAATCGGCTCTTTGTTTTTGTCTATCAATTTCAGACAGGATTCGATCAAGTTTCTCATGTAACCTGCATGCTTCTGTATGACTGATTTTAATCAGTTCATTAGGATTTTTCTTTTCATTTATTTCTTCATTGAGTGTTTGCATCGAGTCAACGATTATGCCGATAAAGAGGTTCAATACGGCAAAGCTAGTGACGATAATAAAGGGAATAAAGAATAGCCATGACCATGGATAGATTTCCATTGTGGGTCTGACTATGCCCATGGACCAGCTTTCCAGCGTCATGATTTGAAACAGGGTATAGGCTGATGCCCCTACCGAACCAAACCATTCCTGCATTTGTAGATCAGGATGCTGACCATATAATTTCGTTGCCATAACTGCGGTAATGTAAAAAACGAGGAGCAAGACACCAATGACTGAGGTCATGCCGGGGATAGAATGTCCAATTGCACTGATGACCTTTCGCATCTGTGGTACCACCGAAAGTAGTCGCAAGATCCTTAGGATACGTAATGCCCTTAGGATCGAGAAAGGGCCACTGGCCGGAATCCAGGCTATAGCCACGATAATAAAATCAAAATTATTCCAGCCTGATTTGAAAAAAGACAACCGATAGGCATAGAACTTTAATGCCAGTTCGAGTGTAAAAATGATTAATATCATAGAGTCGATGAATACTAGGATATAGCCATAGGTATCCATTATATTTTTATTGGTTTCGATGCCCAATGTTATGGCATTGATAACAATTAATATAATTATGGCATAGACAATAGTCGAGCTTTCAACCCATCTGGCGATTCTTAAGCGACCTCCTTCAAGTGTTTGTTGTGATTTAGGTCTTACCATAAATGTTGTGTTTTATTATTTGTTATAATTAAGGCTGTTTTAATTAGCCGATGTCATCTTCCTTAGAGCATTTTTTTAAAATTTGTTCATAATAAACTGATAAAATAAAACGAACCAGATATTAATTAAAGGGATCAGAACCCATTAATTATTCCTTTAAACGCCTTTTTTATCTGTAAATCAGTTTGAAAGAACGCTCTTCTCACCTGATTGATTAAGAAAATGCCGTAGGTTGTGTCTATTTTTTAAGACATAGCACAAAGCGCAATACTGAACTATAACTGTACTGTGGTAATACTATTAATGTTCAAATAGATGGAAGTACTCCAGCTTTTAAGGAGAAGAAGACGATGAATATCCAAACAGTATCAAGTAGCCCTTCCCAGTATTATTATCAATGTCAGGATTGTCGAGATTCTTTTATTTGTCCTGATTGGCAACTATTGGCCGACGAAAAAAAAGGCAGTATGATGGCTGTTTGTCCTTACTGCAAATCTAATCATCTCGACGCGCTTAATGCCGCATTGCCACTGGAGACGCATTAGCAGCTTGAATTAAATAGGAGGGTAAAGCCCCTGATGGATCCTCAAAGATGACCCCAAAGACCAAAGAGAAAACCTATTATTTGTTTCCCGATCCGATCGGCTAAGTCACTAAAAGTTCAGTGTATAATGATCTTGCTCTGATAAACCACCCATACAATAGGCAATATATTTCTCAATTTATTGCTTTTATCATCTTATTTCTATACATTTGAGTATTATTTTTCTCATATTGGGATATTTTGTAATGACTTTGGTAAATATTGC
>CAYTIZ010000069.1:0-6442 GCA_964437885.1 uncultured Enterobacteriaceae bacterium | reverse complement strand
CAGAAAACGTAAAAAACTGTCACAAGATGAACTGGGCAAACTTGCAGGTATATCGAGACGCACCATTAGCAATCTTGAAAATACAACGGCAGGTAAGTCATCACCTGACATAGGTATTCGTAAATTATTACGCATTCTGGAAATACTGGATCTGGAATGTCAAATTGCACCTTTCAAAGCAATAACACTTGATGAATTGATTGAAAAAAACCGCCAATAATTAGTCGTCCCTGAAGAACATATAAGTCATTAATAATAAAGAATAAATTATATAAGGATGTTGCTGATAGTCTAATCTCGAATTGGGAACCAAAAAATATCTAGCATCGAAATTTATTCGGAATCAGCTAACTGAACCAGTTATAATTACCATTCCCAGCCAAGCATCATGCAATTCAAACCGCTGCCAATGCCAAGAAAACTAACGCGATCACCTTTCTTAAGAAACTGCCTTTGTTCAGCTATGGCTGCTGTTAAGGGAACAGAAACGGTACCAATATTGCCAAGGTATTTATAAGTACTGAAATCTTTTTCGGGAGCGATACCCAATTCTTTTAATATGGTATCACGATGACCTTCGCCGACCTGATGACAAATGACTTTATCAACCTGATCTCTGGCCCAACCCATTCTACCAAGAAACATACCCCAGGTTTTAACACCTAGCTTGGCCCCATGTTTTAAAACTGCAACAGAATCAGTAGACATGAACTCGGATAATGCGGCTGGCAACTTTTCTGAAGGCATAATGCTCGTTAGTGCAGGTGGTAATTTTTCACTGGTCATTACTTCCTTGACCACGGCAGGTAATACTTCAGGCTCCATCACCTGATCGATTGCAGCCAGTAATTTATCCGGTGAAAACATCAAGTCACCAATCGCCTGCGGTGTTAATGTTACTCCCCAACGGCAAAGTTTATGAAATTCTGGCGCAGATTGATTAGCACCACCAATCAAGCGATGCGTTTCTTTATTATCAAAAGAACCATCTGTAAGCAACACTGCTGCCGCACCCGAACCACCGGTTAATGTTGCCAATGAATTGGTAAACATACTCATACTTTTATCTTTCAGCATACGCTCAATCATAATTTCAACAATTTCACGAGAGCTCTCACAGGAAACCACCATACCGGCACGGATTTGTTTTAATTCGATACGATTAGCAATATCAATAATACCATTCATTACACCCAGACAAGCATTGGATATGTCATAAATATTGGTATCGTCACCAATTCCTAATTGGGCTGCGACAGAACAGGCTGTAGCTGGTTCAAAATTTTCCCGACAGACGCCCGTGTAAACAAGTGCTTCGATATCTTTCGCTTCAACATTAGTTTGCTCTAAAGCTTTGCGAGCTGCTGCCGCTGCACCATAGGAAAGCACATGCCCTTCTTCCCACCAGCGACGTTCGCTGATCCCTGTTAAGGCTTGTAATTGACCGGGAGCAATATGCAATGCGTCATACATCGGCATCAAGCGATGCTCTAAGTCTTCGGAAGTAATCACTACCGGTGGCAATTCGTAGCCGATAGATTCCATTTGTACGCGGTTATATTTCATCTATGTATTCTATGTGATTCGAAGCGCAAAATCTTTCATCTGATAGATAATTCGTCCATCAACGGTCAAAAATCCATCCGCTTTGAGGGTTTTGGACTCATCGTCGATATCGGTAATTACCGCCTGAACCGTCACTTTTTCATCAACCGGCAGGATTTGACCTCGATACACCCATTGGTGAACCTGCTGCAAAGCCATACTGTCAAAGGAAAAATCACCTATTTTCAGTTCATTCTGCCAGCGCTTCCAGGCAAATATTTTCAACAATTGCATAAATGATTCTAATCCTAGCGAACCTGGCCAAACCGGATCCTGATAAAAATGTGCCTTAAAAAACCATGCTTCTTCCTTAACAGTTGCCGTACCCTCAATGAAACCAAGACCATTTGGACCACCTTTAGCGTCATACAGACTGATTTCATCCACCATGCGCATCATATCCGCAGGCATAGGCGTATCGACAGGATAAGCAAATGATTTACCACGAGAACGTTCCTGTTCAGTTGGAATATAAGGCTCGGCATCACGAATACCGATTTGATCGGCTAAAGCTTGATGAGAAAAGAAGCCAAAATTAGTATTGCCTTTATAAACCAGCCCTTTGGAAGAATGCATTTCGTAATCATAATTCTGAATAATCATGCCACCTGACTGCGAAACACTGGTCATTTTCACTTGGGTAGTTAGCGTTCCAATCTCGGAGGTCACCTTCATATATTGGGTTGCCTTGCCACCCAAATTCCTGAATGAAATATCGATATCACTGGTTAAAGCAGACCCCAAATATCCGGCTAACCAGCCACAAGGTTGCAGAGCGACTTCAAGTAAAACTGCAAAAGGCATATAAGGCTGATTATCTTCAGTAAAATACCATTCATCCACAGGCACATCATATTCAGCTTCAATCACACCGCCTGCTTTTAAGACCCATTGCTCACAGTTCTCAATCGAAGTAATTCGATCAAGAAATTTATATGGAGGTCCCGGCAAACGTGCAATCTTACGTTCACTATCAAATACTTTATATCGATCACCGAATGCATCAGAAGGTTTGCCAATGGCAAAGGCAAGAATAGAATCATTATTAAATAAAATTTGTTTTATTTTGACTGATTTTTTATTTTCCCAAAGTGCTTCCAGTTTTTCTCGTTTCAAACCACTCAATTGAACTGACATATTTTTCATCTGCACAATGGCACGATGATCACCATACATTAAAGCATCCGCTAAAACATAAGGTGTGCCATCATCACGATAACCAATTTCTTTTAGCGTAATTTCATATTGAACCGCTTTCGTTTCTTCAGTGACCTGACCTCTACATTTCAACTGACTCACTTCACCAATAATAGGCTCATAAACAAATTCATCTGTTTCACCAATCCAGCCCATACGCAACAAATAAACACGTAAAGTATGCAAACAACATTCGTACATTAATGTGCCGGGCATTACCCGATCATCAACAAAGTGACAAGTCAGAAACCAGTCATCCGGATGAATATCTGCTTCGCCAGTAATCTGTCCTATACCAAAGCGACCGCCTGTTGGATCAAGTTTGAGGATGCGATGCACTAATGTCATTCGACCACTGGGTAAACTAACTGGTTTACGCAATTCAATATTTTTAAAAGGCTCTCCGAAACAAGCAGCTAAATTACCCTGTCGTAATACATTCAACTGTTCATCGTTATAACTCTCGACTTCCATAGTAACTAATGGTTTCCAGTCGTTAGTAAATATACCTTGTTGCTGTTGTTTTTCTATATTTGTTAAAACAATACCTTTACCAGCATCCAGTTCCTGTTGCGTAAAGAATCCGGCACAACCTTGTGTCATGGTTAATACTGGCTGCCCATTAGTAGTACCTTCAAAGTTAAAACGAAATAAACGAGTATCGTCCTGACGAAAGAATTCTTCTATTTGAATATCATAATGAATGGTTTGCCCTGCTTTAGGCAACGGCCCATGAAAGGTTATTTTCGCATCAAGTAATCGGTAAACGGCTAATCCTTTAGATATGTGATCAATACCTAAATATCCTGACAAGAATAAATCAGCTTGACCTGCTTCGACTGCAATACACGTGGGAATACGCCCCTGATCCAGATACCAGGATCCCGGTAGTACATCATGTTCGGTTATAACACGGCCTTTGCTACTTGAGTTATGCTTTAAAGAATCAGCTTCACCTTCAATTTCCAATATACGATCAACTAACATTAAAGGTTCATCAGGTAATCGTACTCGTGTTGGATATTGATCAATATCAGCAAATTTAGACCCGAGCATGTTACCTATCGAGCCTATAGCAAACTCCATACATTGTTCCCGATCAAACAAACACTCAATCTTTTTCTTAATCTCTTGTGTTTCACTTCTTACTGACACTTGTGATAAATCCACATCATCACTATTCAACAACTGCATTTGTATGTTTATCGCTTGCGTAATTGATTCCGTCATTCCCTGACTAACACGTAAAAATGTTTCTTGTGCTTCGGAGCGAGCTAGTTCGGTTAACTGCATTTGTTGAATCATCGGTTGAAAGTCATCATTAGCAGCCTTTGGTAATTCAGACAGAGGTAATGGGGAGACACTCTTATTTACATCAGATATTTCAACAATATTTTCTTTAATTTTTAATTCAGGTGTATCAGGTTTTGTAACTGGCGGCATAGGTACTTTGAAAGGTTCGCCACCAGTTTTAACACTAATAAAATTTTTATATTCCGTTTTCTGTTTTTCCTCATTAATATCCAACTTTGAAAAATCTACTGTCACACCTTCAACATAGAGTCTGGCAAGTGTTTGCAATACACTATCAACACTATTCTGAGTTGTAACACACAATGCTTTTGCATAATGAGGCTTATCTTCAAGAATCTGATCTATCATTCTTGTACATGATCCACCAGGCCCCATTTCCAGAAATAGGCGCACGCCATCATCGTAAGCACTGTTAATTACCTGGGTATAATCAAAAGGTGATAAAGCTTGATCCAGAATTGAATCTGCGGCTGAGTCTTGTGTAACTTCATAGGCAGCACCACGAATACCACTATAAAAAGTAACATCTTTTGGAGGTGTCGTTTCAAAAATATGCAGATCACGATATGCTTTTTCAACCGGTTTTGCCACTTCACAATGTACTGTTGTTACGCCAGACAAGGGATGATATTGAGCTTTAAGTTCTTTAACTGCATTATTCAATTCAGTTTTATCACCACCAATGATGCATTCATTTGGCGTATTAATAATTAATAAATAAACATGTTCATATTTGTCCAAAACGACGTTAACTTTATCCGCACTGGTACTAATCACACCCAGCGCCCATTCTATCGGTTTATCTGTCCCCCAGGCTTTTTGTACTGAGGTGCAAGCACCGGCAAGTTCTTCAGTAAACAAGCTACTTTGTTGAATTCGTTTTAACATCTCATCACGTGCTGTCCAGGTGCGTGTTGAGAAAAAACCAGCCGTTTCTCCCAGGCTATAACCAATAATGGCATCAGGCTTAACGCCAAAGCTAGCAACTACATCACTGACAAAAGTACCTAACCATACTTGACCAAAGATCACTTCTTCATGGCTCAGCTCTTTGGCATAAGTATTCTGATCTTTCCAAAAACGTCCTTTTGCGAATTGAGATGCCAATGTTTCATTTTCTTCATTTAATTTTTTCAACACCTCTGGAAAAGCGATAGCCAATTCTTGCCCCATACCATAGAAATGATTTCCTGAACCAGGATAAACAAAGGCAATTCTTCCACTTTCAGCTAAAGGAGAAGATGAATAAAAGCAGCGTCCATTATCAATGGAGTTATTATTTTCTATTGCAGAAAGAACTTCTTTGCGTGCCAGATCAAAGTCATTTTCATCATTAACTAATAAGGCAGCACGATATTTCCCTCTTTTATTATCTTGAACAAGATTATCTATAGATAAAGATTTAATCGTTCTTATTAATGAATCTTTATCTTCAGCAGATACAGTAAATAATTCAGACGTAATGTTTTTAATATCAATATTAGTCTCTACTTGCCGCAAAACAACACTGACGCACACACCATCAATACTCGTACTATTTACTAAACTCTGTCTTGGTCCATCAATACGATCCTTTAACCAATAATGTGCTTTTGAATTATTTTCTCCAGGTAAGACACAATGATGTAATGCGCTTACTGCGCTGGCGACACTTATTAATCCATTTGCAGCACCAGAGTGTCCTAGAGGGAACGTATTTATTACTGCATGTTGTAACGCGGGAATATCAGGAATAACATCATCTACAGCATGATTCACATGGTCAATAGAATCTAAATGACACTGCGCATCTGAACACGCATTTTGCATTGCTCTAGCTTCTACAGAAGCAACACCAACACCTTTAATCAATGCATACACTTTATCGCCATCACGTACTGCATCTTCATGGCGTTTCAGGATAAAAGCAGTAGCACCATCGGCAATAATAGTTTGATCGTGACAATCAACATGTCCCTTAACTGCTCTAAGATCACTGGCAAGATCAACAGCGCCAACGATAACTTGATCGAGTTCTTTTTGTTGCAAGGCACGCACTCCAGATTCCAGTGCACGCATGCCAGAAGTTTCTTCGGCAGAAACAGTAAAGGACGGACCACCGATACGAAAAGCACGAGCAATACGGCTGGCAACAATTCCACCCAGAGCACCCATAGTACGGTTAGCACTTAAGGCAGGTCCAAATGCTTGTTTAAGTTTTGTTATCCATTCCGTTAATTCATCATCACTCAATGCTATGCCTAATTGTTTAAGCCACTCACTCGCATATTTTTTTTGCATCCAGCGAAAATGAAAATTCGTTGTATTTAAATCGAGCGCAATGCCA
>CAYTIZ010000068.1:0-10849 GCA_964437885.1 uncultured Enterobacteriaceae bacterium | reverse complement strand
TTAACGCAGCATTAATTCTGACTGATTCTATTTCTCTCCTGCGTTTTGCTTCAACTGACATTGCCTGAGCTTGCATCGCGTCCATTCTGCTTAAGCGACCAACTCGAGTTTGATCTAATTCAACTGGTTGGGCAGCATTTTCTCCTATTTCAATAAGCTCATTTATTTCAGCTAATCTTTCATTAAGTAGCCCCTCGAAATAAATGAGCTCTATATCTTGTTCAGCCATTAATAATGACTGGATAAGGCGACTTTACTGCGGACAATTTTCATCACTAAAATTTGTTAACTTTATTTCTTTTAAAGCAGGATAGGCTTCATCACGAAAATATGCCCAATTCTCTTGATGCAATGTATCAAATGTTCCTCCGGTTCTTACGTCAAGAAAGACCCAACGCTTTAAATCCGTATCAACCGATACATGCTTAATACAAGCGAGAATCCATCTGGAGCTATAGCCAAACTTTAAAATTGAAGCTTCAATCATCGTGATATTTTTTCTATTGACGACGTAATACTCACCTTGATCATTTTTCACTAATGAATGCCCCCCAGGTAAACTCTCCGCGGATACTTGTATTGCCAAAAACAATAATAATGTCGTTATTATAAGTCTGTTCATGTATTCAACCATTTAGATGTATGAGCTGTATGAGCTGTATTTTCAGCTCTTTTAAAAAAACAGGAAAATTATCTTGAATATTTTCCAAATTAATATTTTCTTCAAATTAACTGCTATTTCTCTTCACTGTAACTTTTTACTAAAATTAATCAACACCTTAGCATAGATGTTACGCTCAAGCTGTTTACAGGTATATTGACTATATAATCCTATAATTCAGTATATTTAAGAGATAAATTGTTACTCCGAGTTTATAAGAAAACAAATACTATCTATAGTATTAGCCGAAAATGAGAACTATCTATTGATCTTGTGCTGAATATATTTTGCCATCCGCCGCTGTATCTTCTAATATTTCTCATATATTTAATAACTTACAAAAAGGATTATCATAGTGGCAGATAATAAACAGGAAAAACCACGCCCACGCCTGTTAGGAGAATATTTACCCTGCTCACGAGGCACGATAAGAATAGCCATGCAAAAAAAGCGTGAGGCCAAACTTGCAGGACAGCCCCAAAAACGCATCGGCGAATTATTAATCGACATGGAAATCATTGAACAGGAAGAACTGGATAATGCTCTGCGTCAACAACGGGCTGATAGACTGGGTTTATGCTCGGTATTTGAATCACTTAACAGGTCAGAACTATCTGCTATTGGCAATCAATTTTCTGAAATTAGTTTAAGTGCTGATAAACAATTTATTTTCGAGGGAGAAAATGATCCGACTTTATATGTTTTGGTAGAAGGAAAACTGGAAGTATTCACTAAAGATGACGACGGTAATGAAATTCATATAGCTTATGTCGATCCAGTAGAACCCATTGGTGAAATGGGTTATTTTCAAGGTGGAATACGCACTGCCTCAGTAAGGTCCGTTGTCCCAACTGAACTTCTATCCGCTCCATATAAAAATTTGACGCATTATTTTGAACATGTGCCACATGTTGCTCATGCATTTTTAGATGTTATTAAACGACGCCAAGCTGAAACAAATGAAAGAATAAAAAATACTGAAAGCTGAACACACGAGACCTTGCTATATTTTTGTATTTTTAAACTTGCCTGAAATATAATAATAACGAACCTATATTACAGATTTAATTTGGCATTAACCTAAACAACCATGTCTGACTCTAATTTAGAAAAAATATTAATTATCGATGATAATTCTGATTATCGTAAACTAATAAAAACGTTTATTAAAAAATTATTGCCTGGCGTTGAAACTATTGAATACGACCCTGTTTTTGAGGGAGTGCCAGATGATAGCTTTAACTGGTCAGAAATTGACGTTCTATTGCTTGACTATAATCTATCAATTGTTGGAACTACTGGCCTTGATATACTTCATCAACATCATAAAAAAGCCTCATTCCCGGCTACTATTATGCTTACCGGTGCAGGAACTGAAGAAATAGCAATTCGTGCAGTCAAATTAGGCATCTATGAATACCAGGCTAAGCAATCTCTGACCAAAGATCAGCTGAAACAATTAATCATTCACGCATGGGAAGCTAAAAAATCTGAACGTCAAAAGAAACAGGAAATAACGCAACACAATAGATCATTTAGCAAAGAGGTTTTCTATGAAAATCTTGAAAAAGCATTCAGCCATAAAGAAATTAAGCGAACTCTTGTCGTTATAAGACCCGATGATATAGATAAACTGGAAGAGGAAATCGGAATAATAGGTAGAGATAGTCTGGTAAACCATATTGCAAAAAACAGTTTTGAAGTATTTAAACTTGGCGCTTGCAACCCAAATGTTACTCGTATTAGCGATACGGAAATCGGCATACAAATTGACTATCCGATTAGTCAGAAAACACTTGATTTTAATATGCAGGGCTTATGTAAACATCTTGCCAAATGCATTTTTAAATTTTCAGAAGAAAAATATAAATTTTCAGTAAGTATTGGCGTATTAAATCTTGCTCTTTTCAACAAATCCGCTGAACAATTAATTTACATCGCTTCTGCCGCATGTAAACAGGCAAGTAACATAAAAGGCAATTCTCATTACGTTTGGAAAGAGACAGATGTCATCCCTGAATTTGCTAAGAAGGATAAAGATGACAACGAACAATCGACTGAAAATGAGTTAGAACAAAAAGCAATTGAAGATAAAGAAAATCTTGAAACAGAATTAAAAGCAGCCGAGCAGGCAAAAGAAAAGGCTGAAGCCGCAATACAAACAGAGCAAGAAGACAAATAAAATCTTGAAGCCGAATTCAAAATAGCAGACGAAGCAAAAGAAAAAGCCGAAGCCGAATTGAAAATTGCAGCCGAAGCAAAAGAAAAAGCCGAAGCCGAGGCAAAAATACTTGCTGAAGAAGAAGCTCGAAAAGATGCAGCTACTGAATTAAAAATTCAGGAAGAAACAAAGACTCAAGCTGAACAAAAAGCGAAGGAAGATGCTGAACTTGAAGAAAAGAACAAAGCACTAGCAGAACAAGAAGCCAAAGAAAAGGCTGACGCTGAATTAAAAATTGAAGTAGAAGCGAACGCAAGAAACCAGGCTGAATTACGTGCAAAACAAGAAACTCAACATAGGATCGAAGCTGAATTAAAGGCTGAAGTAGAAACAAAAGCTAAAGTTGATGCCGAATTACGCGCAGAGCAAGAAGCACAACATAGAATTGAAGCTGAACTAAAAACTGAAGAAGAAGCGAAAGCTAAAGTTCAAGCAGAAGCAGAAATGAAAGCGGCTAAAGAAGAAAAAGAAAAATTAGAAGCTTAATTAAAAGCTGTTGCAGAAGCAAAAACACAAGCAGAAGCAGAAATGAAAGCGGCTAAAGAAGAAAAAGAAAAATTAGAGGCTAAATTAAAAGCAATTACAGAAGCAAAAGCACATCCGCCAGAAGAAGCAAAAACTCCTGCTCCCAAACCAGTAACAGAAAATAATAAAACGGAGGAGCGTCTCGAAACATCAGAAAACGACACTGACAGAGAACAGGAAGATACTGAAACGTCAGGCGATAATGAAACAAAAGAAGATGACTCGAAGAATATTGAGAAACCAGAGTTATCAATTGATGATATTGAAACGCAGATTAAAAAACTAATCGATGAAAAACGCATCATCCAGACTTATCAACCTATCGCAGCCATGTTCTCTGACGAAGCTGAAACAAAAGAAATTTATAAAACCGGGCTACAGGCAATAGTTGAGGATGACAAGCTTAATGAGTATTTATCAGATACGTCCATATTGTCAATTGCGCTACAACAAACGATAAATGAATGGGTTTTAAGACAGGTCTTTTTGCGTATTACAGAAAGTGGCACAACAAAATGCCAATATCTCTTTATGATTAGTGTCACTGAATCGTGGTTTTCAGATATTACACTATTTCATTGGCTGCAAAAAATATTATCGCAAACAAAAAAATACAACCCGGGCAAGTCAATCATACTAGATGTGCCCCTTGATGTTTTTAACAAACACAAAAAACGTGCGCAAGCATTATTAGATAGCTTGCACAAGTCGCATCAATTTAGTGTCGCCCTATCTAATATTCATACACTCGATGACATCTCAAATAATTGTGAATTAAGCGCGTCAAGTTTGCTCATAATGAATATCGAACAACTACAAAAATTGAACGGGATTCTTGCTCCTCATTGCAAAGATGAAGAAGTTAATGAAGAAAGTGAAAATAGCGAAGAAACTAAAAGACAAAATATGCTTCAATATTTAAAATCAAAAGAAGTTCGAGTTATTACTTCTGGAATAGAAGACTCAACGCTGCTGACCGATGCAATTACTGCCGGCACTGACTATACTCTCGGCAGTTTTGTCGGCGAAATTCAAGACAGCCTGATTGAATCTAACACTGTTGAATCATTTGAATTAACCTGATTATGAAAACAAGCAGATTAATATTATTTCTTGCCATTATATATCCGTTCTAACTATATGTTTTCTTAACGCTCTTTGTACATGCCGATTTTAAAGGTGCTGGGGAAGCTTATTTAAAAGGTGATTATGAAACTGCAGCAAACGAATTTATGCAGCTTGCAGAACGCGGAGATCATCGAGCTATGTATGCCCTTGGCTCTATGTACTCTGCCGGACACGGTGTTGAAAAAGATCTAAAAAAATCATTTAAACTCTTTTCTGAAGCTGCTAAAAATGGCCGTGCAGATGCAATGTATAAACTAGGTTTAATGTATGAACAAGGACTAGGCCTTAAGCAAAACGCTAAAAAAGCAATTCGCTACTATCAAAAATCAGCAAAAAAAGGCTATCCGTTAGCTCAATATAGATTTGGTTTAATGTATGAAAAAGGTTTTGGAGTTACACAAAACTCGATTAACGCCTATGCATGGCTTGTTATTGCAGCACATTACTTTATTTACCAGACATTTAGCTCTGAAAATCAAAACAACAAATCTCTTGATGATAAAAAACGTGAATTACTTTTTTTTCAAGAGCAAGAAAAGGACAGAATTTTTGGAGAAATAACAAAACATCTACAAGAGATAAAACAAGATATGAGTTCTGAAGATATTGAAAAAGTAAAAATAAAAGTGATTAAATTAAGTAAATACAGAAAAAAATATCATCCCGAAAAGATCAAAAACCTTAAAATTGAAGCTAATATCGACAGTCTATTCTTGCCTGAAACACTTTATTGAAATCACGTAAACATTTTCTGTTACATCTAATTATATATAAAATGACGATTAAATTTATTAAAATAACATCATGATATTATAAATTTCATCTATCTGCGTTGACTGAATTACTTGTCTGCGTATAATTCGAGTTAACTAAGAAATTGGTTCTTTTAATATTTCGCGGATTCAACTCACAAGTGCAACGGATGGGTTGATATCTAAAAATACCTGATTCGGTGTTTTAATGCCAAGACATTTTCTTGGTCGATTGTTTAATTTATTCATTGCTCGGTTGATTTCCTTCTGGGTAACGTTTGTGAAATCACTTCCCTTGGGGAAGTATTGGCGAATGAGGCCATTGGTGTTTTCGTTCATTTCAGTGCAATTGCTGGTTCTGGTTTCAAAACACTCGCCGAAGGTCAACAGGTTCAATTCAGTATGACTCAGGGTGAAAAAGGTCCTCAAACCGAGAACGTTACGCCGTTATAAATTAAGACATATTTTGCTGTGATATTTATTAATTTTACAGAAAAATTTCCAAGTACTATTTTATTCTTTTTCGTGTTTATGCGTAAGAACATGGATTTCTTATGCGCTAGCAATGAGAAATTTTCTCAATGGCCTCTTTTAAGTGTCCTCCTACATAGCGATATCTATCATATAATTAACGTCTGTCTACACACCAACAGCTAAATCACCTGGAAATTTAAATAAATATCAACTGCTTACTGATAGACTGTTAACGAAGATTCCAGATTAACAATTCCAATCAGTTGGTAATATTATTTACTCTAGAGTGGATTAAAATTACGAGGCATTCGTTCCCATTTGTTTAATTAAACGAAAAGCCATTAGAGCGATGACTAAGACACCTATAATTAAAACTAACCAAAGCAATATCCTTTGCCAAGGTAATTCTTTCTTAGCAACTAAAGCTAAATCTCCTTTTAATGTTATTTCCTTACCTGCAATAGCTACAGCAACCATTTCACTGTGAGTTTCATTGTTTATAATACTCATTAACTTGCTAGATGTGTGTATGGAATTATTAACATTAGCGTTTCCATACGCCAGAATAAAAGGTCCGTTTCCTCTTGCAAGAAAATAAAGGTCATTAGAACGCCATGCATACCTTAATGATGGTTCAGCTCGACCTATACCATCAGTTGATTGTAGCTTAATTCGCCAGTATCGATGTTTTGCTGAATATAAACTAACTGGCTCGCGTGTTATCTCTGTATCATTGATATAAAGTTTATAAAAAACACCTTTGTATCGATTTTCCCATATGGAATCCTTACTAAAACGCGACTCAATCAGTACATCAATTAATGTGTTATCTTGCGGAAGTTCTATGTTGATTTGTTCAATATTAAATAAACCATCGGTTTCAAACTCATAAACTGCTTGTTCAATATTTTTATTTACAAGCTTGGCTGTAGCCCATGTTTTTTTACTAGCTATATTACGTTTTCTAAAATTTGCTTTAATAGAATCAATGAATAAACCATCGGCATCATCTAACCATGTAAAACGTAAATATTTTATTTTTTTATTTGGCAATTCAACACGCATTTTTTTTAATGTGTAATTACCATATTCAAGTTCAGTCAAAGTGGCATTGCGAACTAAAAGGTTCCAGTTATTCAAATCATTACTTGATTCAAGTTTTATTTTTTTCGCGTAATCTGATGTCTTACCATTAATTTTAAAATCAATCGAATCAATAGTATATTCAATATGGCTAGCATCAATTAAATAATATTTGGTACTGTTATTTAAATCTATAATTTCATCAGCAGACTGAACTCTAATCACCTTTCCTGCACTGGAGACAGTCACATCAAGCTTATTATCTAATAATGTAATTTCATCAAACGGTAATGGGAAATAAGGTAACTCAAGTGTCTCAGATGTTGATTCATCATCTTTATGTTGCTTAATAACATGCGGAACAGGTTCATGCGCCTGATTAAATACACGAATATCGCTCATATTAGTGTTAATGATATGTCTATATACCTGTTCTGGTAATGAAAACTGATAGATAGAAGCCTTGCTTTCAGTAATTAATTCAATACCTTTAGCGTAATCTTCTAACGCCAAATTATCATCAGCTGCATTAACCAAGCTGACAAAAAACAAGATGCTTAATGTATATATTTTCATTGTATAGTGTCTGCTGATTCCTTAGGTGGTATAGGTGAAATATAACCTATCACCAACATTAAAATACCTACTGTCATAAATGAAATAATCCGTGTAATTGCGCCACTATCAGCTAAATCAACTAAAAATAATTTGATCACAACTACGCCTAGCAAAGTAGCACCCACATACCAGAGCTTTCTATATCGTTTTCTGGTTGCCATCCACATCACACTAAATGCCGTTAATGTCCAAACGATAGAAATACTTGCCTGAAACACTTCAGATCTGAACATGGCAGATTCATCAAAACGTACACCAGCATAAAAATGTACCGCATGAGCAACAATGGAAGTAATATAAACTAATGCAATTAGACCAACTACATTTAGTCCTGTCGACACATTAAGAAAATTAATTTTCGGAATTTCTTCCAGCTTAATTAACAATAACCAGTTTAAAATTACTATTATGCTAAATAATTGAACCAGTTCCAGTGGGTTTATAACAGAGATAAAGGATAGCGGCTGCGGATCTCCTCTGTTGAAGCAAGAAATAATTATCCATGCAGCAAGATAAAATACAATTGGAAACAAACCTTTCCCAGTATAGCTTGCAGGATACTCCATAACTGGCCAGGACACGCGATCTCTCAAATACATCATCTTCATAATTCCAATAGCGGGTATAAGCCCCCAGGCGATATCCCCCCATACTCGATAATTTGGCAACAAGTAATTAACAAAATCGGCAATAACCCAAGTACAAATAAAAACATAAAGGTACATCGTCAATGAATGCCACAGTCCCAGTAATTTTTTATTCCAGAAGGTTTCGCAACGATATAAGAGTAATAGCTGAATCACGAATGCTGAAACCCAGCTAACAACACCATAATCACTTAACAGGTTTCTTGATGGCGCATCGATGAATTTAATTAAAGCAATGAAATACATTGCCGGCAAAAGCAATACAGCGGGTAATTCTGCCGTTTTCCAATCTAACGCACGTGCCAGCAAAGAAATTGAAAACAAGCTAGATACGATAAAAAATAAGGTCGCGTTAACTTCATAACGTGAAGGCACATAATTATCAATTTCAACAAAACCTGAACCAAACCACCAGAGTAAAGCCCAAATTAATAATAAATAATGTATCGCCTGCTCGCCTTGTTTTAACTGCGGTTTATATCGATAGAAAAAATAGGCACTAATTAATCCGCTAATACTTAAAAATAAGGCTCCCATATAAGCGCTGTTCAATATTGGAGTTGAATAATAATTAAATTGAATGGATATCAATAATACAACGCCTGCTCCAAACTGTAATAATAAGCCAAACAGTCGCGGTAAAAGCCGATGTTGCTTGATTCCCACCCAGCTAATGCCCGCGCCTTCAAGTGCCCATGCAACCGCTGTCCAATCACCATCCAGTGCAAATGGAATAGCAAGACTAGCGAAGATAATCGCAAGCGCAATAAACGACTCCGTTAATAAACGCATCCCTTTTATTTTCTTATTCCATAACCAACTTGCTAATAAAACATAGATCACACTCATGCCTAAGGCGGATAAAGCCAGACCAAATTCATAATCACTGACTAATAAACCTTGCAATGTAAAACCAACTAAAGGCACACCGAAAACCAGTGAACCATCAACCAAGCCTTTTAAATGTGGTGGTTGTTTATGAGAAAATAAAACAGAGACGACAACATAAAAAAGGAAAAAGAGAATAAGAAAAGGTTCCGTTGAACTAAAATATTCTGCTCTGTAAGAATCATGCCCCCATAATGAGGCTATGACAAAGGTGAAGACAAAACCAAGCCAGTTAAGTATTCGCCAGGCTTTAAACCAGGCAATACCAAAAATACCCGCATTTAAAACAGCATAATATGAAAACAGAGCGATATGACTGCCATCACCACTAGAAGTTAATATTGGCGCAAGAAAGCCTCCTACCGTCGCCAAACATGCCAGCGAACGTGAATTTTGAATAACCGCTAGCAGACATGAAAAAACAACCAGCGCAACCATAATAAAAAAAGTAAAGCCGAGAGGTAAAACGGTATAAAGCTTAGCTGCAGAAAACACGGTCAAATAAAGTAGTCCCACGGCACCGCCTTGAAGGGCTAGTGCATATGTTTCTTTTGTTTGACGTAATCGCCAACCAAAAATCAACATGCCTATTGCACTTGCTGCAACAGCAATAAGCCTTAATTCAATAGGAAATGCATTTTGTTGTGCCGCATATTTAAGCAAAAAAGAAACGCCGAAAAAAAGAATAATAATACCGACCTTAACAACGACATTGCCAGTAGTAAAAAATTGTCTAACATAAGCAATGAGTTTATCTACAAGATAAACCTTGTCCGAGTCATCTGTATTAACGTCCTCCCATGCTGATGTCTGTGAAGTTGCTTCTAAATCAATATCCGCATCAGCTTCCTTAGTGAATGGATCAATTTGCGTTACTTCTTCGGATATAGAAATTTCCTCAACTTCCATATCAACTTCATCTACTTCTATACCCTCTGACAAGGTTTGATCTACCATGATATTACTATCAACCAAATTTAATTCCATGGCAGATAGCTTTTCTTCTAATAACCGGAGGTGCTTCTTCAGTTCGAAAACATAGCCAAACAAAAATCCAATTGCTGCACCGAAGAAAAACCCGTCAAACGAGTCTATAAGAGCGCCTATATACGCACCTATAATGCCGAAGATAAATTTCATAGCCGATATTCAACCTCAGTACTGTGGAATAGTAATAATACCCCAAGATGCACTATTGACGACAATAATCAGTGTAATAATTATGCACTGCTTATCATTAATATCGTTATAATAGCGCCGTCAAAATAAATAGATGACTATAGGAGTCTATAAAACAGTGAATTTTTTATCTGAATACGGGATGTTTCTCGCAAAATTAAGTACTATTTCTATCATTTTTGTAGTCATTGTAGCTGCGATTATTTTTATCGTGATGCGTGCTAAAGGCGACAATGAACATCTCACTATAAAAAACATCAATGAGAAATATGAAGCTATGAGCTTCATGCTAAATTCACAAATATTGAACAAAAAAAGTTTTAAAAAATATTTAAAAGAGCAAAAAAAAGAACATAAAGAAAAGGAAAAAGAGTCATCGGATGAAAGAAAAAAGATATTTGTGCTTAACTTCATTGGCGACATAAGAGCCAGTACAGTTTCCTCACTAAGAGAAGAAATAACAGCGATCCTGACTGTTGCTGATAAAAAAGATGAAGTTATCATTATATTAGAAAGTGGTGGTGGAACAGTACATGGTTATGGGCTGGGTGCTTCACAACTGAAACGAATCAAAGATAAAGAAATCAAATTGACTGCAGCCGTTGATAAAGTTGCTGCTAGCGGCGGTTACATGATGGCATGTGTTGCCGATAAAATTATTGCAGCACCTTTT
>CAYTIZ010000067.1:0-10910 GCA_964437885.1 uncultured Enterobacteriaceae bacterium | reverse complement strand
CGTCGATACCTACTATGACAAGTTCAATGGTGGTGATGGCAATGATCTCATTCTTGGCGGTGACGGCGATGACACCATTCGCGTCCACAACTTCAGCGGTGCCAACACCGTTGAAACGATAGACGGTGGTTTGGGTAATAATATTATTGCCGGTAACTCAAGTTCCAACACCATAGATGTGAGCAACACACAGCTCATTAACATCAGTTTAATCGACGGTGGTGCCGGTCATGATACGATTACTGGTAATGCGGACAACAATATTATTATTGGTGGCCTCGGACAAGATACCCTAAATGGTGGTGCGGGTGATGACACGTTCCAGATAAATGGTACGGACAGCTACTACGATAAATTCAACGGCGGTGAGGGTAACGATATCATTCTCGGTAGTGACGACGACGACACGATACGTGTTCACAACTTTAGTGGTAACAATACCGTTGAAACGATAGACGGTGGATTAGGCAATAATATTATTGCCGGAACCTCAAGTTCCAATACCATAGATGTGAGCAACACACAGCTCATTAACATCAGTTTAATCGACGGTGATGCCGGTCATGATACGATTACTGGTAATGCGGATAACAACGTCATTATCGGTGGATTAGGTCAGGATACCCTAAACGGTGGTGCCGGGGATGACACATATCAATACGCACTTGGAGATAGTATCGATACTATCTTTGATAGTGCTGGCCTTAGTGACAATGTGTTATTTAATAACGTATCACACGACCAACTTTGGTTTTGGCAGACCGGCAATGATCTGAAGATAGGGATCTTAAATACGTCTGACAAATTAACGATACAAAATTGGTTTAGTGATCCTGATGCCAAAATAGAAACATTCAATACTAGCAATGATAACTTTGCGTTAGTAGAAAGTAACGTACAACAGTTAGTTGATGCCATGGCAACATTTGCTGCTCCAAGCAGTAGTAGTCTTGATGTGCCACAAAACATACAAGACGATGTTCAGTCTGTCATTACAACAGCTTGGCAGGCAGCTTAAATAAAAAAATAATTACTTTAGAAGTAATTTGTTATCGTTTAAAGTATATATTGGTATATACTTTAAATATGCTAATTGATAGAGTGGTTAAGTCACTGAGCCAACATCGGGTTAAGTATGCATTAGTCGGTGGTTATGCTGTTGCACTGCATGGTGCTGTGCGCGGTACAGTTGATATTGATTTTATCATTGCACTTAATCAACGTTCCTATCGCCAAACTGAAAAGGCGCTTAATAGTATTGGTTTAAAATCAAGGTTGCCAATATCGGCCGATGATGTATTTAATTTCCGCGAAGAATATATCAAGAAACGTAATCTTGTCGCATGGTCATTTGTTAACCCTGATGATCCGCTTGAAATTGTCGATATCATCATTACTAAAAATGTAAAACAAATGAAATCAGTAATAAAAATTGTCAATGGTACAAAGATTAAGATTGTTGCAATAGATGATTTGATAAAAATGAAAAGAAAATCAGGACGTAAACAGGATATAGAAGATATCAGGGCATTGGAGAAATTAAAATGAAGCCAATACAGTATTTTGATGACGAATATCTGAAACAATCTAGATCGTTTTCTACAGAAGCAATACTCGAATATTTGGAGAATTTTAGGTTGATGCAAAAACCTGAAGATAAAAGCCGATTAATCAGCATGAAAGTTTCTGAATCTTTATTAGAAAGTTTTAAAGCTAAGTCTGAATTACATCAGGTCAAGTATCAAACACAAATAAAAAAATTAATGATTGATTGGGTAAATAATAAGAAATGAAGACGAAAATTTAACTAGTTTTTTTTATTTTTTTTAAACGATACCATGTAACTAGTGCAAATATAGGAGCGCCAACTGATGCTCCAATAAGAAAAGGTAAGTGCCAGTTAAGCCAGACAACCGGGGCGAATAAATAAAGTACATCGTCGAAATCAAAACCGGCGAAACCAGCATAAGCTTTTTCACCTGTGTCTTTTTGAGCTTGATCAATAATTTCAGCAAGAATCTCTGCGGCAACAACACCTGCTGCTGCACTGATGCCCATGACAATAGTCCAGAAACCCAACGAACTTTCTCGTAAGCCGATACCAATTCCTACAAAGAACAGAGTAGTAACAGTAACATCAGAAAAGTAATCAAATTTATGACCCCATTCGCTGGATTTGCCTGAGACTCTGGCGAGTTCACCATCTGCACGATCAAGGAAGGAGGAAATTATCCATAATATTCCGCCCCACAGGTTCCATTCTTGTGTGCCTACAGCAAAAGCACTGCATGCAGCAATACCGCTTATTAAACGAAGAAAGGTAAGGTGGTTAGGTGTAACAGGTGATTTTACGAGCGGAAGTATGCAAACACGCGCAATTTTATGTGTCCAGGAATCACCGACCATGATTGATGGGGACAGGCTTCACTTGCAATTGCTCCTGCATTGCAAGCATTTCCGCCTTCCATGGCGGTCAAGCGTGAAAGGTGAAAAGTAAGTAATTAAACGTGGAGTCTGTTCAGATAACATTGAATTTATTCATTAAAGCCGGAAAGTTGAATATCAAATTTCTCAATAGCACGTTTAGTGCGAGCATGTATTAATGCTTTGTATTCAGCCTCAAACTCATAGTCCTTAGCAGCAGGATCGATATCATCCCATTTTTCAGTTGCAGGATGGCAGTAAATTTCAGTCACGCCATCGGAAATATGTGGAATGATGCGTATCAATTTATCGATATTCATATGACCACTATCATGAATACCATAAATTGTGTCATTGAATTTTATGTTGTTTATCTCGCATAGTTTTTTCATACGGGAAACAAAGGGTTTAAAAAAAATCCAACGAAGATATCGTAAACATTTTTCTTTTTTATTTTCAATAATTGATTTCAGCGGCGGTTCATTTGGAATCCTAATAGCCGTTAAGCCGTAATCTTTTCCAACTTTAATAATTAAATCGAATACAGTTGGATGTAGGTGCATGTGTTTGTGAGCATTAACATGATCTAATGTTAAGCCGGTTGTTTTAAACGCTTCAAATTGAGCACGGATTTCTTTTTCTAGTTGTACTTTAGTCTTGCTGCAAAAAAATATTTTTATGCCACTACTGACCTGGCACGTTGAAAACTCACCGTCATTATTTACTAATGCAGGAATATCTGACGCCGGCAGCGTGGCTTTACCATTACTTAGTACTAAATGCAGTCCTACATTTAAATCAGGAAGGTTTTTCGCAAGAGCAATAGCTTCTGCAGCAGCAGGCGCTGACACCATTAAACTTGTACTTGTCAGTATGCCTTTTTCATTGGCCTTCACTATTGCTGTATTTACCGGCGAAGAAAGACCAAAATCATCAGCGGTAACAATCAATTTTTTCAGGCCGCACTCTCCCTGCCAAACAGGAATTTAAAGAACTCGACACCTTCTCGCAATCGACGTTTCATGATTTCCCAATCACGGCACATTTCGAAAAATAACGTGGCCATTTTCCATGGACGGAAATAGAAACGTTTATAAAAATTATCAACTGCTTCAAAAATTTCTTCGCTAGGTAGATGAGGATAATTTAAGACAGAATGTTGAACGCCATCATCGCCAACTAAGTCTTCATCGACAATTAACCAACCATTTTCTACGGCTTGTTTGTATAGCAATGTTCCCGGATAAGCAGCAGGCAATGAAACCTGAATTGTTTGAGGATTCAGTTCTTTGGCATAGTTGATTGACTCTTCTATGGTGTCTTTCGTTTCGCCCGGTAAGCCAACAATAAATGTACCGTGAATTAAAATACCAAGTTTATGACAATCTTTTGTAAACTGACGTGCGATATCAGTGCGTATACCTTTCTTGATGTTAATCAGTATTTGTTGATTACCTGATTCATAACCTACTAGCAATAAACGTAGGCCATTATCTTTCATGATCTTCAATGTTTCATAAGGAACATTGGCTTTGGCATTACAAGACCAGGTTATTCCTAACTTGCCAATTTCCTTTGCCAAGGCTTCCACGTTTTGAATATTGTCAGTCAAGGTATCATCATCAAAGAAAAATTCTTTTATTTCAGGGAAGTTGTCTCGTGCGTAAGTAAGTTCACCAATGACGTTTTCTACCGAACGTGTACGGTAGTTGTGTCCTGAAATGGTTTGTGGCCATAAGCAAAATGAACAATGCGATTTACAACCACGTCCGGTATAAAAAGACATATACGGATGTAGCATATAGCCGTTGTAATAATTTTTAGTATCCAAATCCTGTTTATAAATTTTTGTTACCCAAGGTAGTGAGTCCATGTCTTCGATCAAAGCACGATCTTTGTTATGAACTGGCTTACCGTCCTTTTTATAGATTAAGCCATCAACTTCTTCCAAAGGCTTTCCTTCAGCAATTTCTTTAATTGTAAAATCAAATTCGCTGCCTGCAACAAAGTCGATGGCATCAGAAGCAACGACCGTTTGATCTGGGTTAACCGCTACATGCGCACCACAAAAACCAATGATTAAATTAGGATTTTTTTCTTTGAAAGCTTCTGCAATCTTCACATCATTTGGAAATGAAGGCGTACTGGTATACATCACCAGAAATTCATAATCAGTCGCTAAAGGTAATATCTCTTCCAATGAAATATCCCCAGCAGGCGCATCAATTAATCGACTACCTTCCACCAAAGCGGCTAATTGGGCTAACCATGTTGGGTACCAAAAAGATTTTACTTCACGTGTACATTGATAACGAGAACCTGCCGCGCCATCAAAACCATTAAATGAAGGCGGGTTAAGGAATAAGGTTTTTAACATTGCTTGCGAATACTCCGAATTAATAATCTTGATTCGTTGCTAAATCAGGAATGTCTTCTTCCTGATCAAGGTTGACTTGTTCTGTATGAATCAAACCTGCTTGATCTACGTTGAATGAATTATTGCGCCACTGAATTGAGTTGCCAGTAAAGCTGCTCACTCTAATGCAAAAGGATAAAGCATCTCGTAAAGGGATTAGCCAGATCGAACCCGCACTTTTAGAACCTGTGATTTTTTTTGTACGAAGATGTAAAACTATGCGCGCCACTGACACTAAAAGAATCGGCAATAAAGCCCATAGAAAATTGCTGGTGGATAAATAAATTGTCAAAGCAGTGATGCTGCTGATAACTAAAGTATCTGTTAGAAAAGTAAATGCGTAACCTAAAGGTTCTACTCGCCTCAGTGTTCTTGCCCAACGCAATTCATGTGTTATTAAATCTTTTAGTGATGCTTCCTCAGTAATATTTTCAACAATAAAATCTGAAAGATGAATTTTATAACCAAGCTCGGTGATTAATTTTCCAAGCATGTAATCATCAGCGAGGTAGTTCGATAAGGCTTTAAAGCCGCCAATCTCATCAAGAAGATTGCGTCGAACTATCATTGTCGCACCAAGACAATATTTAATCGGTTGCAAGATTTTTGAAATTAAAACGGAAGGTAGAAACCATTCATTAATAAACATTGCATTTAAGGATGAGGTAATTTTTCCTCTAGCCGAGCCGGAATAAAGACAGGTAACAGCGCCAACTGTCTTATCAGAAAAGGGAAACATTACATTTGAAAGATAATTATTTGGTACACGCATGTCACTATCAGCAATAAGTAAATAATCATGTTTTGCTGTAGGCGTCATATTAATCAGATTTGAAACCTTATGATTAGCGCCATGAAGTTGTGAATTAACGATAAAACTTACATCAATGTCTTTAAATTCTTTTATGACTTTTTCGATAATAGGAATAGCGGGATCATTATTACTATGTAATCCAAATATAATTTGATAGTTGGGATAATCTTGCTGACAAAAACTACGAAGATTTTCTATCATTTCAGGATCTAGACCATAAACAGGTTTCAAAATCGTTACAGGAGGACAGAACTCAGTTGAAGTTGTTAACTTCTTGCGTTTCAGATTAAAAAGTTCGAGTGCAAATATGGCAAAAACAAGATATCCAGCCGAGCATAGACATATCAAAATGATAGAAATATTAAAAATATTTAAAAACTCAATATGCATGGATTAACCGTAGTATTTTCAAAGTCCTATAGTTTAGTAGAAATCGTGTAATAAACTTATTATTTAACAATAACTTGGAAAGGGAAATTATAATTCTTTTAAAGGTGATAAAACAAGAAAAATTAAATTCTACTCTCTACCGGCTTTATCGCGCAGCATATTGATTTTGGTGCCTTAAAGCAACTCTATTGAAGATTGCTGGATTTGCTTTATGAAGTATCTATCGGAGGTGTTTTCCCGGGTTTATTGAGCAGATATTTGGCCTCAATATTGTGCCAGTACAATAGGGCAGGAAAGTCGACTATTAGCTCTCGAATCCGAGTGGCTAATGATATTGCTAACGATAATTCAGGACTCAACCCAATAAAAGCGCCGAGCATCAAATAACCGCCTTCCTGTACCCCATATCCATTAGGAATAATGAAAGCGATATCGGTCATAATTGAGGTCAGGCTCTTTAGCATCAAAGCTTCAATCAAGCCGATAGGATGCCCTAATAGGTAGCAGGCAAGCCAAACTTCAGAAGTTTGCCAGACCAGACCAATGGTTCGCCACAAAATAGAAGCCAGAAATCGCTTTTTGTTGCTGTAGATTTCTTTTACCAGCGAATCTACCTCATTGGCATTATCGGTGATTTTCCCCCAACCGTCTGAAGTATGGAATTTGCCAATAAAACGGGCAATAAAACCAAATAGCCCAGCCCGTTGGATAATGACAAAACCACCTATGCCGAGTCCGAGCAGGAAGGTACCTAGCATAATAAGCATGGCTAATTCGTTATCTACCGCAAGATAGAGCAGTAAAGCCGTACCAATTATCGCCCATGGAACCAAAGCAAGCACCTGTACGGTTTTATCGACCAGAACGGAGGCACTGGCATCAACGCCACCTCTGCCCCAAAGCATTAATAATCGTGCTTTGGCAATTTCCCCACCTATTGACGCAACCGGGAGCAGAGTATTAATTGCTCTGCCCATCCACAATGCCAAAGATAATTCCTTGAAAGGTGGAATACGTTTAACGGGGAAGAGCAAATGCCAGGAAATGATGGCGGCTAAAAGACTGGGTAACCAGACTATCGGTAATAGTAGTAATGAAAAACCAGAGTCGAGCAATAATTTGAGTATTTCATCTATTCCTTGCCAGACAATAAGTAAGGCTAATATTAAAAGCCCGGCCAGCAAGCCAATGTAAGAAACGATTCGAATCATATTGTTTAAAGGACGCCTCTATTAATTGTCTTTTTCTGCGATTGCAGCGTCAGCTCCGTGCTCGAATCCTCAGGTATTTCATATACATTGCGGTTCTCCGCGCGGTGCTTCCTTCCACTCACAAAAAAATCCTAATTAATAGAGGCGTCCTTAAGCTTATTTAAAGAGAGGCGTGTTAATAATGGATTTAATTTTCAACTGCCCGTTAGAATAGCAAGCGAATTTAGATCATACTAGGCAAATAACAAACTCAATATTATTAATATGACCTCTGAACCAAGTGCAGCGCCAACACAGATATTTCCTTTAGTTCGCCATTTGTCCTATCGATTAACACCTGTTTTATTGAAGACATCAATCACGCCAAATCAAATCACAACTGTATCGCTTTTGTTTGGTTTATTGTGTGCTGTTTGTTTTATTTCGGGAAACTAAATTGCAGGCATTGCCGGAGCTTTGTTGCTGACAGCAAGTTACACCTTTGATAATTGTGATGGTGAAGTTGCACGAACTAAAAAACTGTCGTCCGAGTTTGTAGCAAAATTTGATGACATGGCAGACTGGATGGTTGATGCCAGTTTTTTTGCTACATTAGGCTATGGAATAAGTCAGATTATGAGTCAACCATTTTCTGGTTCTGGTTTGGTTGTGCGGCAGCGGCAGGTGCATCTATAGATTACGTTGTTGATTTATTTTATCACGCTAGAAACGAACAGAAAGAAGATTTAAAGACAAGAGAAGAGGTGGCAATTGAACCGAAAAAGCCAGAGGAATTGTTGTTCAAACTATTTTAAATTCACTAACTAAGGTTTGTAATTCGACAGCAACATCGTTCATAGATTGGCTTGCTTGAGCACTCTCGTCAGAACCTTTACTAGTATCTACAGATATCGAGTGTATATTTTCTATATTACGACTTATTTCTTCCGATACGGCTGTTTGTTCTTCTGCTGCAGTTGCTATCTGTAGATTCATGTTACTAATATTCTGTACAGCTAATGATATTGTTTCTAATGCTTTACCTGCATTTAATGCCTGCGCGGCTGTTTTGTCAGTACGCTCCACATTCTGTTCTATAACTTTCACTGCATTTTGCGCACCACGCTGAAGGTTCTCAACAATATGATTGATTTCTTGTGTGGATTCCTGAGTTCTGCCGGCTAATGTACGTACTTCATCAGCAACGACAGCAAATCCACGGCCTTGTTCGCCTGCTCTGGCTGCTTCTATTGCTGCATTTAATGCTAATAGATTTGTCTGTTCAGCAATACCTCGTATTACTTCTACTACAGTACCAATTGTTTCACTATTTATTTCAAGTTCCTGAACAACTGAACGTGTATTGTTCATTTCACTAGACAAAGTAGTTATTGTTTGGATTGCTTCATTTACAACAGTTTGTCCATGAGTAGTTTCATCATTCGCTTTTCTCGTTTCTTCTGCAGCATTAGATGTGCTGCTCGCCACTTCATTTGCTGATGCTGACATTTCTTCTATCGCTGTTGCAACTTGTTCAATTTGTTGATTTTGATTATTAATGCCATCAGCTGTTTGTGTAGCGATAGAGGATGTTTGCAAGGAAGCCGTTACTACCTGATTTGAAGAACTGACAACTTGTGAAACCAATGATTGAAATTTTTCTGCCATCTTATTCAAGTGTTGTGAAATCATGTTTAACTCATCATTGGTATCTTCTTCAATACGAGCAGTGAGGTCTCCATGTGCCAGCCTATCTAATGATTTAATGATGTTGTTAATAATTTGCATAAGAGAGATATAAAATCCGAAAAATAAATAAGTCGCTATCAATAATATAGTTATGTCAATGAAAATACTGATTGCCCTTTCAAGTTTCAATGACTTTATGCGAACAAGCATAGAGCTATCAATCAAAGGTAATACAGCATCATATAAGGCAAGATTTGCGCTAATGGCAGTAGTGCCTAATTGGAAATAATCATCTGAATCTATATTAATAGTATTAGTTTGTAGTAATTCATTGTTTGTGACCAAAATAAATTCTTCTGTTGCTTTCTGAGCTGTATTGAGCATGCCTTCCAGTTTATTTTTTAGCGGTGTATTTTTTTCAAAAATAATATTAAATCCATGCAGCATTGACAGATTTTTTGATTTTATATTTTCTACAAAAGAAGAAAGTGTAATAAATTTCTCATTTGATGCTTCTTTTTTTGCGGCGATACCTGCACCCAGACCGCGACTCTTTCCCAATGTCTCGGCAATGAAAGGAAGACGTTTTACCAATGATACGACCATATAAAAACTATCCAAATTCTGCGCTAATAATAAAGATGAAGATTCAGCCACTCTAAGTTTTAGAGCTAAAATATCGTTGATTAATTTTGTGTAATTGGAAAACACGATCGAAGCATCGCCAGTTAATGCATTCAGCTTAAGTTGATCCCATTGTTGCTGTATTTGTTGTACTGATTCACCTGTATTGAACAAAGAGCCATACAGTTTGTCTTTTTCATTCAAAATAATGAATTCTTTATCAACGGCTTGTCTCTTGTCTTCAATCTTTGACCTGAGTGTTTGCTTACCGTTTAAATAAGCGTTAGTCATGCCTCTGGTTTGAGCGATATGTTCTGCCAATGGTCTTAGTGTAGCTAAATACAATAATCCACTACGACGTTCTTCCATTGTTTTAATATCAATATTACGTTGTAAAATGACATTTGCGCTTAAATAAAAAATTGGAATCAAGAATATAACACTGATTAAAAAAAACTTATGTGTAAGTTTTAGCTTCTTAAATAAACTGATGACGGGACTAAAAAATGACGTCGAAACCATACCTGATTCTCCATGTAATAATACCTTCTTAATTAAAGATATCGGCAGAGAATCAAAGCACTTTAATGTAAATTGGTTATATTAGAAAAGAAAATTAGAGAAAGTGGTCGGGGTGAGAGGAATTGAACCTCCGGCCTCTGCCTCCCGAAGGCAGCGCTCTACCAGGCTGAGCTACACCCCGTGATTTACTAGTAATTTCTTTCTACTGAAAATCTTGCTAACGCATAGAGTGCATCCAGATACTCAGAGCTTGGTAATCCTTTTAAAGAATCTATGGCCAGCTCGGCTTCTTCTCCGGCAATCTTTGCGGTATAGGAAATACCACCCGTTGAGTTTATTGCATCTTTGATCTGTTCTATATGTTCGAGGCCGCCGTGTTCAATAGCATTACGAATAATTTTTGATTCCTCTTCATTACCATTCCACATAGCATAAAGTAAGGGCAGTGTAGGTTTGCCTTCAGCCAGATCATCTCCAATATTTTTTCCTAGCTCATCCGCCGATGAACTGTAATCAAGCACATCATCAATTAATTGAAATGCTGTGCCTAGATGTCGTCCATAAGTTGCCATAGCTCGAACTTCTTGTTCAGAACGATCTGAGATAACAGCACCTAGTTGCGCTGCAGCTTCAAACAGTTTTGCTGTTTTATGACGGATGACTTTCAGGTAGTTTTCCTGACTGGTATCCGGATCCTGACGATTGATTAATTGCTGAACTTCACCTTCGGCAATAGTATTGGTTGCTTTGGCAAGAATTTGCATGACGCGCATGGAATCAATATTCACCATCATCTGGAAAGCACGGGAATAAACAAAATCACCGACTAAAACGCTGGCTT
>CAYTIZ010000066.1:0-10944 GCA_964437885.1 uncultured Enterobacteriaceae bacterium | reverse complement strand
CACACTGGAACGTTACCGAGAATTGGATGCATTTCTTGCCAGTGTTGAAAAGCGAGGCTTTCGTATGGCTGAAATAGCAACAGGGAATAAGGATGAAGCATTAGATATTTTGCAAGATGCTATGTTCAAACTGGCAGAAAAATATGCTGATCGAGATGCCAGGGAATGGGGGCCCTTATTTACAACTATTTTGCAAAGTCGTATCAGAGATTGGTATCGGCGCAATCAGGTGCGTAATCGTTTTCGTAGTTGGTTTAGCAGCAAGGATGCTGAACAGGAAGATCCTATTCAGCAAGCGCAAGATGAAAAGGCAAGAACGCCCGAACAATTGTTACAATCAGATAGACGCGTTGATGAATTAGGTCTGGCAATACATGCTTTGTCGCTACGTCAACAACAGGCTTTTTTATTAAGAACCTGGGAAGGGTATAGTGTTGAAGAAACAGCGAATGCAATGAAATGTTCAGCAGGAAGTGTGAAAACACATTATTCACGTGCGGTACATGTATTACGCGACAAATTGGAAAAGCACTGGGAATGATCATTGGGTATAAGGCATCAGGAATAAGTAATGACGAAACATAACGAAAATGAATTAAACACGAATTTTAGACAAGGTCTGGATGAAAGCGTCGATGCGCTTGATGCAAATACACTGTCTAAAATTCGTCAAATACGCGCACAAGCCATAGAAAAAGCAGGCGCTCGTCATGTTAACTGGTCAGGGTTTCTTGTCGGTGGTTTAGCGACGGCCTGTGTTATGGTTTTTGCAGTTATGATTCTGTTGGAATCACCTACACTAATGCAAGCTGTTCCGGCAGATGATATAGAACTACTCTCTTTTTCCGATAATCTGGAATTATTTGAAGATCTGGAGTTTTATGAATGGCTCGAAGAAGATGTATTACCGAGCTAGCATGAGTGTCATTATGATGTTGTTATCTGTTTCTTCCTCGAATGCTGAAGAGTTCAATACGACTGAATTACCATCCATCGATTTTTTAGAATTTCTGGGAGAATGGGAAACGGAAGAGGGGGAATGGATTGATCCGCTCGAGTTGGAGGGCGAAGTCTTTGCCAATCTTAACGAAGAAAGTGAAGAGATAAATGATGCGTACTAAATTATTCACATTGTTATTTATCATTGCCTTGTTCCCGGTAAACGCAATTTCTGGTGAAATTGATGGCAGAATGGCTGATAGCAAAACCAGAGAGACAATAACAGGAGTATCGTGGGATAGCCTGTCTGAAGAACAACAAACTCTACTAAAAGATTTTAAGGGAAGCTGGAATGACCTTCCCACACATCGCCAGCAACGTCTTCAAAAAGGAGCTGGTCGCTGGGGACAAATGACAGATGAACAACGTCAAAAAGCGAAGCAACGTATGCAACGTTGGAAATCAATGGATGATGAAAAAAAGAAAAAAATAAAAGAACGTTTTGAACGTTTTAATAACCTGTCGCCAGAGCAACAACAGAATATAAGAAAACGACATCAGTGGTTTAAAAATCTTCCAAAAGATAAACGTCAGGAATTACGAAAACGTTATCAAAATATGACACCGGAAGAGAAAAAAGCTTTTCGTGAGAAAAGGAAAGCGAAACACAAAAAGATGAAAGAACGAAAGCAGGACATGACGCCAGAAGAACGTAAGGTATTTAGAAAACGAGCACAGAATATGTCTGCAGAAGAACGTCGTCGATTTATACAGCAACGAAAAAAAGAAAATATAAAGCGACCTGCAAGAGCAAAAAACAGCAGAACTACTACAGAGTGACAGACAGGGTTGTCGATTAAGACATTGTCGAATACAGCATTATGAGCCTGAACTGAAATACATCACTACTAACTAATAGTCACTTACGGTACATGCTCTGTGCTAAAACCTTGTTCACTTGGGGTTGAATTGGGGTTCATCCTGGTTCAATCTGGCACAAAAAATACAAGTGAAGAACAACTATTCAGCGGAAGCAGGCGGATAAGCTAAACTCGTTGAACTGGTATTTAGTATAAAAGCAGACAGTCAAACATATCCTCATAAACATTTACTTTTACAACTAAATATTCAGCTTGATTTCAGCTTTCACTGATAACTTAAAGTCAGTTAAAAAAATAGAGGTCTGAATATCATGGCTGATTCATCTCAAATTAAAGTTTGGGACAAGTTTGTAAGGTTCTTCCACTGGTCGTTAATCAGCGCTTTTGTCATCGCTTGCGTTACTGAAGAAAATTTTCTTACAGTTCATGCTTGGGCAGGTTATCTTATTTTGCTTCTTGTCAGTATCCGTTTTGTATGGGGGTTTATCGGCACACGCTATGCTCGTTTTTCAGATTTTGTCTATTCCCCAAGAATAGTCATTCAGTTTTTAAAAGATACCCTGCATTTTAGAGCTAAACGTTATCTTGGTCATAATCCGGCCGGTGGTGTCATGGTGATTCTGCTTATGATCAGCCTGTTAGTGACAACCACAAGTGGGATTTTATTGTTTGGCGCTGAAGAACAGGCAGGTCCAGTTGCTCATTGGTTTACTCAGGCCGGCAGTTACTGGAGTGAGATTCTGGAAGAATTGCATGAGTTCTTCGCTAATTTCACCCTTCTGCTTGTATTTATCCATATCATCGGTGTCATTGTGGAAAGTCTGATTCATAAAGAAAATCTAGTGTTTGCCATGTTAACTGGCTTCAAACCAACGAACCAAAATCACATTAAGGAGAAGTTATGAAAATAAATATCCCAATCATGGCGTTACTAATTAGTGTTCCACTAAGTTTTGCTCATGCAGATACGCAAACATTAAATAAATTGCTACAGGTTTATGTAGCTGAGGGAGCAATAAACCCTGATGTAGAACAGGGCAAGCAATTATGGCAAAAAATATTTAAGGCTGATGGTGAATTTAGTGAGCGTAGTTGTGCAACTTGTCACACACAGGATTTAACCGCTATAGGTAAACACGTTAAAACTAACAAGGAAATAAAACCAATGGCACCATCAGTCAATCCAGAACGATTATCTAATAGCAAAAAAATGATGAAATGGTTTAAACGTAATTGCAAATGGACATTGGGTCGTGAATGCACAGCACAAGAAAAAGCCAACTTGCTTCTTTACATCAACAAGTAAATAAATAATGAGGAGTTAATCATATGAAATACGCGCTAGCAATAACGGCTGTTATTTTTACCATCAGTTTTGTTACGTTTCCCCTAGTCTGGGGTAGCAGCTCTGGTAGGCAAAGTTTGAAAGAATATGAAAATAAATCAACGGGTGTCGCTGCGGTTTCCAATCCCCTCTATATAGAAGAGTGCGGTAGTTGCCATATGGCCTATCAACCTGGTTTATTGCCAGACAAGTCATGGGCAAAAGTCATGTCGAGACTCGATAATCATTTTGGTGATAATGCCGAGCTTGATGCAGAGACCTATCACGCTATTTATCAGTTTCTTTTCGTAAATAGTGCCGATAAATCAGATTATCGCCGATCACGTAAATTTAATAGATCGATTAAACCCGGTGATGTACCGGAGCGTATATCAGAAACGCCCTATTTCAAACAGAAGCATAATGAAATTTCTGACAAGCTGGTATCAGGAAACGCGGAGGTAAAAAGTTATAGTAATTGTAATGCTTGTCACACAAAAGCAGAACAAGGCTCGTTTAAAGAACGTGATATACGTATACCCGGTTATGGTCGCTGGAATGATTAATGTGTGATTAAGGTATACTTAGATTGTGAACAGAAAATTTCCCAATATCATCAAATTAATGATTGTATTTCTTATGCTAAGCCCATCACCTATAGTGCTAGCAGATGATGATCATGTTGAGGCTAGACGATTACGTGACTACGGTGAAATTTTACCATTCGAAGTGATACTTAAAAATGTAAGACAAGTACACCCTGGTAAACTTCTGGAGGTTGAGCTTGAAAAGGAAGATGGTCGAATTGTTTATGAAGTTGAAATACTTGGTCAAGATGGTGTTATAAAAGAAATCGTAATTGATGCTAGGTCTGGCAATCTATTATCTGCCCGAGAGGATGATTAGTCATGCGCTTACTTCTAGCGGAAGATGATTATGATCTTGTAGCGACTCTTAAAAAAGATTTACAGATTGCAGGTTATGCAGTAGACGTAGCTGACAATGGTATTGATGCAGAGTTTCTGGGCAACGAAATGATTTACGATGTGGCTGTGCTTGATTTAGGGTTACCACAACGAAATGGCATTGAAGTTCTACAAAACTGGCGTGCCAATGGAAATAGTTTGCCAGTGATTGTGCTAACCGCCCGTAATTCCTGGCATGAACGCGTGGATGGTTTCAAAGTTGGTGCCGATGATTATCTGGGCAAACCTTTTCATCTTGAGGAATTATTAGCAAGATTAACTGCTTTACTTCACCGTTCAAGCCAACAACCTGGAGGCAAACTACACGCCGGGGGATTGTCTCTGGATGAAGAACAGCAAACTGTGACTACTGAGGATGGTCAAACATATAAACTTACGGGTATTGAATTTCGTTTGTTACGCTATTTTTTATTACATCCAGAACATGTTTTATCAAAGTCTCGACTTACAGAACATACTTATGATTTTGATTCTGAAAAGGACAGCAATGTCATTGAAGTGTATGTCAGGCGTTTACGTCAGTTATTAGGAAAAGATCGCATTGAAACGCGCCGTGGTCAGGGATATGTGTTCCGGGTTGATGATTGATGCGATCATTACAATCAAAACTCGGCACAGGTTTATTACTTAGTCTAATCATCGCCTTTTCAGCTCTTTGGTTACTGGTCAGTATTAATATTCAGTTTATGGTGGAGGAATATATTACTTCTCGTCTTAAACATGATACTGAAACAATACTCAGCGCTATCAGTTTCGATAACGATAACAATTTATCGATTGACATAATGCGTGTTGACCTTGTTTATAATCAACCTTTTTCTGGCCACTATTACATCATCAGCGGAAACAAACAAAGTATCCATTCACGTTCATTATGGGATAAAAGATTGGAACATACCACTGTTAACATAGGTGAGCAGGCGCAGTCATTACAACAAGGGCCTGAAAACCAATCATTACTAGTCATCTCTGGTGGGTATAATAAACAAGGTCACCAACTCACAATTACTATCGCTGAAGATCTCAATCCGATTAATAATAATATTAAACAGTTTCAATACTGGTTTGCTGTAATGTCTATTGGCATGTTATTGCTTCTGGTTATATTGCAGATATTAATTCTTCGTTACAGTTTAAAGCCACTAAACAAGATCCATGCTGAATTAAAATCCCTGGAACAGGGACAATTAAATATATTAAGTACAGATACACCAAGCGAGTTACATCCTTTGATTAATGAAGTGAATCATTTATTAACAATAATTGAGCAGCGTCTGCATCGTTCGCGAAATTCATTAAGTGATTTAGCACATTCAATAAAGAATCCTTTAACTGTTATCCAACAATTAATAGATAAAAGTGATATTCCCGAAACAACTAAAAATACATTAATGAAACTGACTAATGATATTTATCAGTTAACAGATCGCATTCTAAAACGTGCACGCCTGGCAGGTCGAAGTCATGCTGGGTCTATGTTTTCATTTCAAGAAGATCTAATAGCACTGATTAAGACATTAGATATACTGTATGCCAGTAAACCACTACATTTAACCACAAATATTCCAGATAGCATTGTCTGTCCTGTTGACCGCGAAGACATGTTGGAATTACTTGGCAATCTGTTGGATAACGCATATAAATGGGCTGCAAAAAAAATTATTATTAGCGTAGATGTTGATTCCTATCTTCATATTTGTATTGAAGATGATGGCCCCGGTACTGATCTAGAAAAAATAAATGAACTATATAAAAGAGGCGTTCGTCTGGATGAAAAAACAGAAGGACATGGTTTTGGGTTGGCGATTGCAACTGATATTGTCTCTGAATATGGTGGCAGTATAAAATTTGATCATTCTGCTGATTTTGGTGGTTTTAGGGCTGATGTAAAATTGCCACTTAATAAATAATTAATGGGAGTAGTGTCTTGAATTGAAGTATTTGGTGGCTATGGGTCGCCTCGACTTTGTCTCCTGAGTTGTTCTCGGTCTATGTTCCGCCCCGAGACTCTCTACCGATTACTTCCTGTAATCGTACCTCCTGCGTCCTTGCAGTCGTACATATGATAGGTGCTAGAGAGTATAATGCACGACTAAATGAATTTAGGAGGTAGTGCGAAGCATAGTCACAGGGATGTGACGTAGTAGAGCAATGCAGGAGCAATTGCCGAGGAAGCTAGAGCCGAGGAGCAATTACCGAAGACTTGAACCTCCGGCTCCAGCGTTATGAGTGCCTGGTTCTGACGAGAGTCGGCTTTATTCTTTTTTATTTGCCTGAACAATCTGCCTTGCAAATTTCTTTATTTGTGCATCATAAAGCGCGAGCTCACCGCCAGTCTTGATTGCTGCCAGTGATATTCGTGCAAGTAGCAAGAGAAGTAATAGATCCACAACCCATGCGATGAAGTAAGAGATACGAATTCCGCTTGAATTTTCTTCTGTTTTTAGATTGGAATCTTCGGCGCTTTCACCCAATAAACTATCGCGTATCGGGGCGATGGTTTTATCGATGTTCGATCCTGCTTCTATGGCAGTCGCCATACGTTCAATATTTGTTGGATCTTTATAAAGTGACAAGGCTTCGCTAAAAACTTGTATTGCTATCCAAAGGCCAATAAATAACAACAAAAGCCCGCTCATGCGAACAACGATAGCAAGTACATCTTGAGTAGCTTTATTTAATTGCATAGTTGGTCGGGTCGTTTCGGCCTCTTCCTCATTATTATTTTCAAATTTATACATATTTATTTCCTTGGTGCTCCGTCAGTTTACCCTTAACTGTTATCATTATTGTATCCTGATATTAGATAATAGTTGAACTAGATCCAAATAATTAATGAATAAGGCAATATCGTGTTTTTAAATTACCTGATCAAACGTTTGTTTAGCACTGTATTCGTTTTACTGGGTATAACGACGCTTGTCTTTTTATTAATACATCTTGTCCCCGGCGATCCTATCGAAGTTATGTTGGGCGAAACTGCACGTCCGGCAGATAGAGAGGCATTACGCCGTGCATTGGGTCTGGATTTGCCGATGTTACAGCAATGGTGGCAATATTTGACAGGAATTGCACATTTTGATTTGGGTGAGTCATTGCATTCTAAACGTACAGTAAGTCAGTTATTAATAGAACGACTTCCGGCAACTGCCATTCTTAGTATTGCCAGTATGATGATTGCCATTGTTATAGCCTTGCCTCTAGGAATACTGGCGGCTGTTTATAAAGATTCGATCTGGGATCGCTTGAGCATGATGTCGGCGATGTTGGGTGTTTCTATTCCTAATTTTGTTATGGGGCCATTATTAATTTTAATTTTTGCTTTGTGGTTAGACTGGTTTCCGGTGAGTGGTAAAGAGGGGCTTGCTTCATTAGTTCTTCCTGCAGTTACCTTAGGTACAGCACTGGCAGCGATTCTTTCGCGTATGGTACGAGCTTCGATGTTAGATGTGATTCAGGAAGATTATATTCGTGCAGCGCGCGCGCGCGGATTATCTGAATATCGTGTATTAGGGTTACATGCCCTACGTAATGCGGCGCTTCCTGTTATTACTATTTTAGGCATGCAGTTTGGTGCATTGCTTGCTGGCGCAGTTATTACTGAGACTATCTTTGCCTGGCCCGGGATTGGTCAATTGATGATTGAATCAATTCAAAAACGTGATTATCCAGTTGTACAAGCTTGTGTATTGTTGATTAGTTTTACTTATGTATTAGTCAATCTATTAACTGACCTTATATATATCGCACTCGACCCAAGAGTGAAATTAGAAGAATGAAGGCATATTACACAATGCCGATGTTCATATTATTAGCTTGGTTACTATTGGCTTTGCTTGCCCCCGTTTTACCTTTGTATCCGGATCATATTGCCTTGGATAAAATATTGTTAAGGCCAGAATGGTCTCAATGGTTAGGTTACGATGATTTGGGACGTTCAATTAGTTCGCGTTTAATTATGGGAGCGCGTACCTCATTAAGTGTTGCGATTATTGTTGTCACTATCTCATTTTTGTTGGGGACTTTTTTAGGTTTGATGGGTGCGTGGCTGGGCGGTTTTTGGGATAAATGTCTGGTGATGGTGGTTGATCTGTTTATTGCTTTTCCCGGAATATTGTTAGCGATAGCTTTGGCCGGATTACTTGGGCCGGGTTTGATGAATGCGGTGATTGCTTTATCGATTGTCAGTTGGGTTGGCTTTGCTCGTCTGGCGCGAGTACAAACATTAACCATAAAAAATCGTGATCATGTTAATGCTGCTCATGCTTTAGGCACATCTAATTTTATTATTGCCTTGAAACATATTTTACCGCTGATTATGGCTCCGTTAATCATTGAAGCGACGTTTGCTTTTGCCGGCGTGGTTATTGCTGAGGCCGGCTTATCATTTCTAGGTTTAGGCGTGCAGCCACCGACAGCATCGTGGGGCAGCATGATTCGGGATGGCACACGTTATATGTTAGTCGCGCCGCATATGGTATTAGCGCCGGGCTTTGCTATCCTGTCTTTGGTATTATGTATCAATTTATTAGGCGATACGCTAAGAGATAAGATGGATATTAAGGAAATAAGTAAAACGTGAAAAAAATATCTTTAGGTCCAATTATGTGTGATTTGCGTGGCTTTCAGCTTGAAGCTGATGAACGCGAAATGTTGTGTCATCCATATGTCGGTGGTGTGATTTTATTTACCCGTAATTTTGACTCAACTGAACAAATAGCCGAATTAACAAAATCAATTCATGAATTACGCCATCCGCGTTTATTAATTGCCGTTGATCATGAAGGCGGACGTGTGCAACGTTTTCGCGAAGGCTTCAGTCGTTTGCCTGCCTGCGCCTTGATTAGTGAATGTGGCCCGATTAAAAAAACAGAATTTTTGGCACAGCAAGCCGGTTGGATAATGGCAGCAGAATTATTAGCGGTGGGTGTTGATTTGAGTTTTGCCCCGGTACTCGATGTCGGTGGAAAAATTAGTCAGGTTATTGGTGATCGTGCTTTCCATACTGATCCTGAGCAAGTCTCTCGATTTGCTCGCGCGTATATGCGCGGTATGAAAGAAGCGGGGATGGCGGCTGTTGGAAAACACTTTCCCGGACACGGTTCCGTCGCCGAAGATTCGCATATTGCGATTCCCTATGATGATCGTTCATTTGAAGATATTAAAATGCATGATTTGATTCCTTTCGAAAGAATGATTCATGCTGGTCTTCCTGCTTTAATGCCGGCACATGTTATTTATTCTAAAGTGGATAAAAATCCTGCAGGTTTTTCTGAGTTTTGGTTAAAGAAGATATTAAGGCAGGAGTTAGAATTTCAGGGAACAATTTTTAGTGATGATTTGAGTATGGCTGGCGCTGAAATTATAGGGTCTTATCCTGAGCGTGCCGAAGCCGCACTTAATGCAGGATGCGACATGGTTTTAGCATGTAACAATCAGCAAGGTGCAATCTCAATACTGGATAATGCAAATATCCCGGACAGTGTTGAATTACAATCACGTTTAATCAGAATGCATGGCCATTTTGAAAACACGCTAAATGAGTTAAAACAAACTGATTTATGGAAGCAACGTTCTGAAGTCGTTTTGAATATTGAAAAAGAACCTGAGTTAGATTTGGGCGATGATGCAACTGCATAAGGAAATTAGTTTGAAAATAACATTTGCTTTGCTGCTTTGTTTGTATGGTCTGGATGGTCTGCAAGCAAAGGAATTAATATCCACTCAATGTGAACCTTTAGTTGAGAATAGTTCTCCTGTTGAAGAACTACGGCATTCGAAAGGGTTGCTTTGGACTATTGCCAAAGAAGGAAAAGAGACTAGTTATTTGTTTGGCACTATTCATGTTTCGGATAAAGATGTTACGACTTTGCCTGGGGTCGTTGATAAGGCATTGCATGATTCAGAACAGTTTGTAATGGAAGCGTTACCTGATCAAGAACAAATGACAGCATTCTCCAGAACAATGTTTTTTAGTGAGGGTCAATTGCTATCAAACTTTGTTGATGCTCCGGTTTATGAAGAAACAAAAAATATTTTATATGCTTATGGTTTAGGCTCGGATGCGATTTCTGTTATGAGACCCTGGGCAGCTTTTTTGCTGATGAACTATCCGCCGGATCAAGGCGAAGCTTTGGATTTGGTTTTACTGACCTTGGCGAAGCAAAATGGTGCCAGTGTTACTGGTCTGGAAACGCTAAAAGAACAAGGCGATATCTTTAGTGATTTAACTTTACAAGAGCAAGTTAAATTATTGACTGACACCGTGTGTCATTATGCTATTGTTGAAGAAGATTTTGCAGTGATGAAAGCATTTTATTTAAAGCGCGATATAGGTGGCCTATACCGTTACGCACAACGGTATTTAATGAACGATAAACCAGTATATAAAAAATTGATGAAGAAATTAATTGATGATAGAAATAAATCAATGGTTGATCGCATGCAAGTTATACTTGAAGAAGGTAGTGCTTTTATTGCTATCGGTGCAATGCATCTTACTGGCAAAAAAGGTGTACTTAGTTTATTAGAGAAACAGGGTTATAGCGTGTCAGCAATTTACTAATAATAAATGAATGAGGACAAATTGATGGATGTTAAAGAAGTAATGAATTTAGCCTTGAGTTTCTTTGGTGAAGAAACATGGGTGGTGCAAGTATTCATCGTTGTCTTTTTAACCGTGTTTCTAAACGGGGCACAAAAAAGAATACTGACCAAAGCGTTTAACAAACTACAACAAACGCGAACCTATTGGGATGACGCATTATTAGATGCAGCGCGCAAACCGATAACGTTTTTAATCTGGATTATTGGT
>CAYTIZ010000065.1:9180-11059 GCA_964437885.1 uncultured Enterobacteriaceae bacterium | reverse complement strand
GCGACTGATAATCTTTAAGAAAATCAACAGCTTGATTCAAAATATCAAGTTGTTCTCCTTTCTTATCAAATAGCGGTTTGCCTTCTTTTGCCGTATTAAAACCAGGAAAACTTTCATCAATACAAACCTTAAAAGTGGCTTCTTTTTCATCGGGTGTTGCCAAAATGAAAGGGTAACGCCGTACATAAGCAGGAATGTAATCTGCTGTCCAATTGCCTTTATCATCAACAAATAAATTTTGATTTTGTTGCAATCCTAATAGGGCAACGGGAAATACTTTGTCATCCGCGCTTTTTGCAAAAACTATAGGATACTCTTTTGAAATTTGTAGAAACTCAATAGCGGCAATATAAATACTATTGGTTTCTTTAGTGTGTTGGTAACCTTCTACAGCTTCAATATAAAGTTCACCGTGTACATTTTTATTTAGCGGGACAACTTTTTTATAAAACAAAGGAAATAGTGGAGCAGCATTTTTACTGCTAGTTTTTTTTGTGGCCATAATGTTACTTAAGAGTTGGTTTGTTATTCTAATTCGGGTAAATCTGGAAGGTCTTCTAAATCTTCATCATCTTCAAGTTCTTCGTCTTCAAATACATCTAAATCATTTAAATAATTTTGAAGTTCTTCATTTTTAGCTGCATCAACCGGAAAATCAGTCGCTTCGCTTTCAAATGTGTCATCTAATAAATCACTATCGACATCTAATGTACTTGTAATATTCTTTAGTTTTTCCAAATGACTTGTATAATTTTCACGTTCATTAATATAAGCAGTCAATACTTTATCAAAACCTACTGGATCTTCAGCTTCTTCCTGTTTTAATACCAAGCCTTCAATTCGCGCATCTAAAGTTTTAATTAGTTCCTGTATCTCGTCTTCTTCAACAGTCAACGAACATAAATCAACGCCTTCACATTGAGCAATTGATAATGCGATACCCATACCAATAGATTGAAATAAGACCGTTTCATCCTGTAGCAAATTCAGATCGGCTTTATCGGCTTCATCTTTATCCAGAATAGCAGCCGACAGGTTAACGCTAGCTAATATAATAAAAAGATAAGCACTATTTTTAATCTTGTTCAGCATATTAATAAATATTAATTGAAGATTTGATCGGTGAACCGTTTAAACTTAACAAATCACCACCATAATGAAGTGTTTGCATCGAATTATAATCACGTACTTCAGCAGTAAATAGTGGAGATACTCCTTCTATCATGGTTACCTGACCTTCAATCAAGAGTCGAATTTGGTTTTCTATAAATGCAGCTTCAGATTTAGTTGCTTCAATAATTGTATCAAGCGCTTCTTGAGTAAGTTCAATACCTATTACTTTGCCTAAACGTGCGCGCTCTTTCGGATCTGCTTTCAATTTTATTAATGAAACTATGCGAGCTTTGACAGTTTCGAGAACTTTGGCTAATTTTGCAACTTCACCTGCATCAGCTTCTCCACCTAGTAATCCTCCTTCATCACCTAAATCTTCCTCTTCAAAATCGCCTTCATCTTCTTCAGTTGAGAAGAATTCTTTTAAATCTTGTTGATACTCACGAAAATCTTTCAGTTCAGCATTAAAACCTTCAATCAATTCTTCTAGTTCAGCTCGAACACTTGAATCAGATTCTTCTGCCAACCTTAGTTCAAGTTCTTTCAATCGTGCATCCAACGAATCAATTAAATTAATTAATTCATCTTCAGTAACATTAGGAGCACAAGCTTCTACGGATTCACACTGTGCTAATGCCATAGCGATACCTGTACCAATTTCACCAAAAAGAGTTAACTCTTCTTCAAACAAACCAACATCAATAAACGCTAAAGTTTCAAGACCAATCAGAGCGGAAGCAGGGTTAATAGAGAACGCTTGAGTAAT
>CAYTIZ010000065.1:7831-9080 GCA_964437885.1 uncultured Enterobacteriaceae bacterium | reverse complement strand
GCAGTCAGCGTTACTGGAACCTGTGCTGTAATATTTCCTGTTAAACCAACATTAACGATTGCACCCGCAGCAATCATCCCAATCGTATCACCAGCTGTGATATCAGCATTAAGATCAATATCACCCGCCAACAGCGTTAGCTCACCACCTGTATTAATTGCAGCCGTTACGTCAAGTGTATCTGTATTAATTAACACTGCGGTAGCACTTGTCATAGGGGAAGCACCTTCCGTGGTTAATTCACCACCAATAATTAAATGGCCGTTGAACCCTGTAAAATTTGTAAGAATAAGACCGCCAGCCCCGATAGCTAAATCACCACCAACACCATTAGGAATTGTTAATGCACTAGCTCCAGTCACTGTTGGTGCAAAAGTAATATTGGCAGGTGCAACGTTAAGAGTAGTGTTACCCGCTATAGAAAGCGTAGTCGAGCCTCCCATATTTAACGTACCAGCTGTCACATCATCTGTTAACGTTAATGTGCTTGCTGTAAGTGTGAGAGTATTTGCTCCAGCAGCAATTGTAGAACCAAAGGTAAGTACATCTCCTCCTGTATTAACAGTACGGTTAGCTCCAGCAGTAACTGCACCATTCAACTGTAATGCGATACCACCAGTTGCAATATCAGCATTTAGCGTTGTTGCCCCAGTTACTACCAGTGTGTCTTCTACACCAAGACCTATATCGCCATTTGATAAATTACTATCAATCGTTATACCGCCATTCGCATTGAATGTAACAGTTTGAGCAGTACCTGCTGTAGTAAAATTTAAATCTGTAGAACTAGTGACTGCAGTACTATCACTAATCGTGATATTACCGGCAGTACCCGCGCCTGCTGTTGTTAAAGTAAATGTACCAGAGTTTGCAGTAAGGACCGTACCACCTATACCAATACCACCTGCTGATGCAGTTAATGTTAACGCGCCACCTGTTGTGATAGTCCCACCACCACCATCAATATTGCTAGTAGTAGCCGTCAAAGTTGTTGCGCCGGTCGTCGTTAAACCGGCCGTAGCAGAACCACCTGTGACTGTTACTGTTCCAATTGAAATACCAGTAGCATCCGTATAACTCACAACACCCGTATTACCCGCCAATGTCGTAATAGAATTAGTCACGTTCGTTAAAGTGTGTGTACCACCCGCGCCTAACAACGAGAGCCCTGTCGCCGTAATACCTGCTGTCTGGGTTACCGTGCCGCCCGCACTTTCTAACTCAACATCATTACCCGTTGCATCAATAC
>CAYTIZ010000065.1:0-7731 GCA_964437885.1 uncultured Enterobacteriaceae bacterium | reverse complement strand
TCTGCGTCACCGTACCGGTACTCGATAAGGTCGTGTTACCCGAAGTCGTTGAACCCACCGTGTTCACCGTGCCTATCGCAAAGCCCGTGTCATCACGGAAACTCACCACGCCCGTATTAGACGCTAACGTCGTAATCGCATTGTTCGAGGTATTTAATGTGAATGTTCCACCCGCACCTAGCAACTCTAAACCCGCTGCCGTAATCACACCACTTTGTGTCACCGTGCCGCCCGCACTCTCTAACGTCGCCGTCGTTGCGCCAACATCAATGCCCGCGATGGCAAAACCTGTGTCGTCTTTAAACTGTAAAATACCCAACGTCGCATTGTCTGCATCCAGGGTCGTTATCGCATTGTTCGATGTGTCCAGAGTGTACACGCCCGCCGCGCCTTCCAAAGTTAATACCCCGGTTGCAATGACACCCGATTGCGTCACTGAGCCCGTGCTCGATAACGTCGTCGCGTTGTCGGTATTAATCCCCGCAACGACAAAGTTCGCGTCGTTGCGATAACTCACCGTATCCAGCGACGCATTGTCTGCATCTAACGTCGTTACTGCATTGTTCTGTGTATTCAAGGTGAATACCGCTGTGCCCGCATTGCCGTTACTCGTTAACGTCAAGGTCGTTGTATTGGTAATCGCGCCTGTCTGCGTCACCGTGCCATCACTGCTAAGCGTTACGGCGTTCGTATTCGCATTCACACCCGTCATCGCAAAGCCTGTGTCATCGCGGAAACTTAACGCACCACCCAAGGCCGCATCATCCACATCCAGCGTCGTCACCGCGTTGTTTGAACTGCCCAAGGTAAACGTGCCGCCGCCGTTCAAGGTAAGAATGCTTGCAGTAATTATTCCCGACTGCGTGACCGTGCCGCCTGTAGTAACAGTTACATTATTCGCGCCTGCGTTGGCACTGAGAGACGCGATTGTTATTCCGCCACTACCTGTATTAGAAAGGGTAATATTACCAGTGCCTGTTGTAGTAACATTGGTGCCTGTGATAGCACCTGTACCACCAGTCACGTTTAACTGTACATTACCGGCAGCACTTATGATTGAACCACTGGCACCAAACACAATTGAACCCGCACCGGATGCGCCACCGCCTGCATCGTTAGCAGTCATGGTTACCGAGCCTGCGTTGTCTGTAGTAAGAACTTGATTTACATTAATGTTATTACCCGCTTGCAGAACAATACTGACGTCTGTTTGAGTCGTTGCTGTATTTAAATTGAATGCGTTTGTAATAGTGATGTCGCTGGTTGCCTGAAAAGTAATCGTTGCGCCGCCAGCTACCGTATTTAATACACCACCGCCCGACACATCAAATGTTGTCGCTAATCCTGCATCATCCGCAAAGGCTTCGGTAAGATCGCCGGGAGGAACAAAACCGGTTGTATTTGCATCTGCCGCGACAAACTCAATAGTCAATGGATCAAACAATAGTTCGCCACCTTGACCATTCTCAGCTGTCAGATCAACGAAGCCATTATAATCTAGAAATTGTTTCCCGGAGATTTCAACAAAACCACCATCACCCGATGACTCTCCGCCTCTGGCAGAGATGTCTCCATAAAATCGTGTGACTTCATCGGACCAGACAATGATCTTGCCACCATCCCCGTCTAATGTTGCATCAGCATTAATAGTGGCATCTGATCCGACATAGGTACGTGACGCATTTTGAACATCCGGATTATTGCCCTGGAAATCGCCACCGATTAAGATCTCACCACCACCAGTTGAACCGGAAGCATCAATAGTTGCGGTATCAAACAGGCCGACTTTGTCACCTGTAATCTGAATCAATCCGCCGTTTGCTGATGAAGACGCTGCAGTAATTAAACTGTCTTCAGAAATAATCGCTGTATCAGTAGCATAAATTTCTATCGTGCCACCATCACTATCGGATGAAGCATCGAGAGTTCCGGTGTTAATTAAAGAGTTACTTGACCCACTGGCAACGAGTTTGATCACGCCACCTTTATTTTCAATCTTGGCAGCGCCGATCATGCCACTGTTGTTTACGACATTAGTGAAAATATCTTTAGCAGCACTACCTTTTAATAAAACACTGCCGCCATCGGCGTTAATTGTGCCTGTGTTGGATACGGCATCGTCAAGGTCGTGTACGTTTTGTAAAATTTCTTCATCGACAGTGAATTGCATTAAGCCATCGCCATCAAAATCTATTGTTACTTTTTTGCCCGCAACCAAATTCACTTGTCCTGCAGTTGCGATGATTGTGCCTTCGTTTCTAACGGCACCACCAATCAAAGTTACTGAGCCACCAGTTGCTGCCTGTATGAGTCCCTGGTTAACAACTAAGCCACCTTCGGAACCATCAGTATTAAAAAACTGGTGATTACCATTCATGAAGCTCTCGTCAGATATATTTAAACCAGAAGCAACCAGACCACCGACATTGACACTGGCACCTGGTTTAAAGAAGACGCCATTTGGATTAATTAATAGAACTTTACCGTTGGCATTGATTGACCCAAATATTTGACTCGGGTTTTGATCGAAGATGCGATTGAGTGCTTGCGCTTGGGAATTAGGCTGTATGAAGTTAACTGCTTCATTTGTATTTACGTTAAACGATTCCCAATTAACAATAAGATTCTGTGATACTTGATTGATATTTGTTGTTGTTGCATTAGGCGTGGAAATATTGCCTTCACCTCCGGCAACAACTCCGCCTTCGGGACCCGCAAAAGCAGCACCGGCATGCAAGCCAAACAATAAACCTGCAGGTAATGCTGTGCGAATAAATGACGTAACAAGATTAAGTCGTGCAGCACAAAACTGACGATCATTTTTGGACTGTTTTGTCCATCTTCCTGTCTTTGTCTTTTGACTCATTTGTTTCCTTCAAATTGTGATGGCGATAAGCTTGTTCACCAAGAAACAACCCCCTTAATACCAGATTTTATTCCAAGATACTGTGACTTAGTTCACACTTAATTCTAGTTTATTTTTATTAATAATATAGTGACTATTTACGTCAACCATATGACTTTTTTTGTCATACTTTTTATTTAAAAACTATAGGTAAAATCACCCCAAATATGACCAAATCGCCCATCATTTGGAATATCATCACCTAATTCCGTTGCATACATCAAGCGACTATCAATCGACCCAGGCATATTAAAGCGCAAGCCCATGCCAACACTCTTGTATGTCACCCAGCTACCCGATGTATTTCGATCCGACGCAGTGTTGAGCGCATCATTCTGTTGTGCTGTTGCAAAATCATAAAACACTGAAAACTGGAGTAACTCGCCCCAGGTGCGATTTTTAAACGCAGGCACATCGGCAATAAATGGCGCATTAAAAATATATTCAAACGAGAAGAAATAGGCACGGTCAAACAAGCCTTGGGCATCAGGAAAGCCTCTAACATTTTCAGGTCCACCAACCGAATACTGTTCAAGAGGAGCTAATATATCATTTGACCACTGGAATTCGGTTTTAAATAATAACGACGTATTTTTTGTCATTAATTGTAAGCGTTGATAAGTTCCAGATAATTTATCAAATTGGCCTGCGGCAAATTCATTTGACTGATTGCCGCGACGGCTAGTCCTACTTGAACCCGCTGACAAGAATTGATTATTACTTGAACCCATTGCACCTAAAATATCATTGAAGCCTCTGCTATACGTCAACGTCGCAAAGTTTAATCCACCACCAAAATTATCAGACTGATCTTTAAAAAACATTTTCAGAAGTGGCCTGAACGGATGGAACGTATCAACTGAGTCATAGTTTCCCTCTAATTCTAATACGGCTAACCTATCTATATTGGTTTGTGCCGCCGCAGTTGTTGTCCTTGAAACTTTATGCGTTAGCGATAATTTGCTAGATAGATTTTTTTGTCTACTGCGAATAAATGACTTATCAATATAAATTGATTGATTTGTTGTCTCTGCTGCTATCTGGTTTGCAGCAAAGGCACCGCCGATATCAAAACGATTTTTGAACGCTCCCAACCCCATAGTAAATCCTTTTCCCAGGAACACCTCGTAATCTAAAGCCCAATAATCGTTATTTTTGGGGTTGTATGTTTGCTGATAGCTCACAGAAATTTTATCCGCAAAACCTGTGGGATTATTCCAATCGATTATTGTTCTAAAACGATTTCGACCTGTTTCTTGCAGACCATGATTATCTGCACGATAAGCTACGTCATACCATTTCTCTGCCTGAACCTTGAGAATCATATCGGCTTCACCCACCTTCTGTCCGGGCTGAAATACACCGAAGACGCTTAAGCCTGGAAAATCAGTTAAGGTTAAAAGAGCAGCTTCGATACTTCCCTGAGTAACCGGCTCACCTATTAAGTCAAGAAAAGGCTTTCTTAGAACTTTCTCACTATATTTATCATGGCTTTCTGCAATAACACGTCCGAGTCGCCCGATAAATATTTGCACATCAACAATACCGCCCGCAACCGTTTGCACAGGAATAACTGCGGTTGAAAGAATCAGTCCTTTGGCCCGATAGTATCTTGTTACTTCATCGGCAATTTCTTGCATTTCACCAATGCTGAAACCTCTCTCAGGCTGTTCTTGACGTAATTTGCTGAGAATCGTCTTGATTTCATCAACGCTTACATCATATTTGGGCAAGTCCTCAGCATCTAATAGTCTAAATTCTTCAACCGCGACATAAGGTCCTTCTTCCAACTCAAAAGGACGATCAATAACAGCAGGAATATCGACAAAGTCTCCCTCTGGGCTGACAGATTTTTCAGGTAATACTTCGGGTTGTGGACGTACGGCACCGGGGCGCGCTGAGTCAGGTAGGCCTAATGGGCCAGCAATAGCTAAATTACTTAAGATCAGGAAAGAAAGCACAAGCAGAAAACTGTGTACTTCCCCCCATTTAATTTTTATAGACTTATATGACACAAATAATTCTTTATTATTCAAGCACTTAATTAATACAACAATATAATTATAGCAACTTTATCCTAAAACATCGGCAGTATATGCTTTTTCAATCGCTGACTATATCAACTTATTACACTATGAGCAAAAAATATTACTTAATAATTAAATATAAATTAATACTTTAAGTTATTGAAACATATTTATTTTTTTTAGATATGATAAAAAAATAAAAGCGTTGTAAAATAGCGACATCCTCTTCAGAAATGTTGGTAAAGATAAAAATTCAGGTACGATTTTAATTCGTTTTGGTTTTCAATCTCAAGCGCCATTCTTCAATCTTTTTATCCGAAATATCCTGAGGATATTCCTTTCTTGCCTGGACAAAAATGGCATTTCTAAGCTGTGCATTGGCTTGATTTACCAATAACTGACGAATTTGTTGTTTAACTTGCGATAATTGTAGCGTTTCCGCCTTCAATATTTTTCCTCTTTTCAAAATATGAATACCCGATTCGGACTCAACAGGTTTGCTTAACTGCCCTTCTTTTAATTTTAAAAGAGGATCTTTCATTTCAGGCAACAAATCGCTCGTCTTTAATAATCCCATATAGCCGCCCAAAGTTTTACTTTGCTCGTGTTCAGACTGAGAAAGGGCAAGATTAGAGTAATCCGCTTTTCCCTTCTTTATATCAGAAATAATTTTCTTCGCTTTTTTCTTTAATGCAGATATTTCTTTTGCATCGGCTTTCTCTGATTTTTTAAAAAATATCTGCCAAACATGAATCCGTTCTGGAACAATAAATTGCGCTTTATTTGATTCATAATATTCTGCAACCTGCTCAGCATTGGGAAAATCTTTAGGTAGCTTACTCACGACCAATCGATTGAGGTACGCTTCACGTAAAATATTTTCAGCGCCACGACGCATCAAAAATTCAATATTTCGATCTTGAACTAGTTTATTAAAGATCGCTGCCGACACTGTAGAGCGATTATTTGCTTCACTTTCAATGACTTGTTTAAACAATGCCGGATCTTCCAGAATTTTTAAACGTTCCTGCTCGTTCATGTTTGTCACTAACAATGAGACATAATCCAAATCAATTTGAGGATTTAACGCGGCTTCTTGAGTTGATGTTTTAGCCCAGTCACCATCTTCTTTTTTAGCGACTAAAGATCCTTTTTCATTTGGATTTTCTTTTTTTTCTACGACAGATTCAGCTTTTGTTTTTTCTTTGCTTTCTTCTTGGCTTTTTTCTAGGCCTAATAATTCCTTTACAGATATTGCCGAAACCTGTGACGTTTGGGAAATAACAAAAATTACGCCTATGAACAAGAGACCCAGTAGTGTTTTTAAGTTTTTGGCCATCATTGATTTTTAAATATTTATATCAATTGAATATACTAATGTATCTTATCATCACTGAATAATTATAAAATCTTCTCTTCGACATTAATTTTATGTCGTAAGATAATGACACTATGTAACTGAATGGCTATTATCAGCTCATAACACACAATTACAGTAATCTGATTTGGAAAATTAACACTTATTTGTTAAGAATAGACTGGAATCACTAATGATAATAGCAGTATTCATGTTACTATCTCTATGTTTTTAAAGACTAATCACTAAGAATTAATATGCCACCGAAAACTACAAATATTGCCATCATGTTCGCTGATATTAGCGGCAGTACTCGCTTGTTTGAAATTTTGGGTGATGCCACTGCCAGAGTCACTGTTTCAGATACTCTGGACTTACTGACAAAAGTTGTCCACCTTCATAACGGTACCGTCATTAAAACTATTGGTGACGAAATTATGTGCACCTTCCCAACGGCAGATGATTCTGCAAATGCAGCAAATGAAATGCAGGAAACACTGGAAGATGCCAATGAAATGAAAGATGAAGATGCACCCGAAATAAAAATAAGAGTTGGCATGCATTACGGGCCAGCATTATTAGAAGGGGGTGATGTCTTTGGTGATGCTGTCAATGTTGCTGCCAGAATGGCAGCGCAAGCAAAAGGTGGTCAAATCATTACTACAAAATCTACTGTCGATTTACTGCAACCCATTATGCGTGCAAGTACTCGGTTTGTTGATCGTGCGCCAATAAAAGGCAAAAAAGAAGACATCGAAATTTTTGAGATTATCTGGCAAGAAGAAGATGTCACGCGGATGGCAACAGGGATGCTTAAGGAAATGCCAAAAATACCTCAAGTTTCGCTTCAAGTAAGCTACGGCGGAAAGACTGTCACGCTAGATCAAAATAAACAGGGGCTGGTGATGGGTCGAAGTCAGGCCTGTGATATGCCTATCAATGAAAAACTGGCATCAAGACAGCATGTTCGAATTGAATTGCGTCGTAATAAGTTTTTTATTATTGACCAAAGTACTAATGGCACTCATATCAGCATGGAAAACGCTGACGATAATTTCTTACGACGAGAAGAAACACCCATAACGGCTAGCGGAAAAATTAGTCTGGGGAAATCATTCGCTGAAAGTCCAACTGAGGTTGTAACATTCACACTTAAATCATCATGAACGACATATATAATTACTTATAATGACTTCTTCAAACGAACAAGGTAATACAAAGTCACTTTCATGGCATTCGTTTGGAATAACAAATACCGGGAAAGTCAGGAAACATAATGAAGATTCCATGCTGGAAAGAACCGAGGCAGGTATGTGGGTTGTTGCTGATGGCATGGGTGGACACGATGGTGGCGATGTAGCCAGCCAAATGATTGTCAATTCCTTGAAGAAAGTACACGAGGGAATATCTCTGGATAGATACATCGATGATGTTGAAGATAA
>CAYTIZ010000064.1:5063-11074 GCA_964437885.1 uncultured Enterobacteriaceae bacterium | reverse complement strand
TCTTTGTGCCATGAAAAAGCAACTAGCATCTAACAAAGCTGCTCAACTCGGACGTTTTCAAGCGTTGTTTAGCAGCGACGTTATGTTTTAAAAACCTTGATTTAGCGTACGTTTTGACGTACGCTTAGGGAAAGAGGTTAATAATCATGACAATATTAAATGCTACTGAAGCTAGATCAAAGCTATACAGTCTTATAGATGAGGCCACTGAAACCCACCAGCCCGTTGTAATTACAGGAAAAAGAGGCAATGCAGTGCTAGTCTCAGAAGACGACTGGAATGCAATATCTGAAACCCTTCATCTACTATCAGTGCCGGGAATGAGAGAGTCTATCCAGGAAGGATTGAAACAAGACCTATCTGAAAGCTCCAAGGAGCTTGATTGGTGAATTGGAAGTTAATGTATACAAAACAAGCCCAAAAGGATGCCAAAAAATTAGCCACTTCTGGGTTAAAAAACAAAGCAAAACGGCTATTGGATATAATTCAAAAAGACCCTTATCAAAACCCACCTCCATATGAAAAATTGGTAGGCGATTTGTCGGGCGTTTACTCACGTCGTATCAATTTTCAACATAGGCTTGTGTATCAGATATACGAAAAAGAGCAAACCATTAAAGTTATCAGGCTCTGGACGCACTATGATTAAAAAACATAATTCGAGCGTTAACTCATCGAAAGTTTGTATTTTTTGTAATATTTGATGACTTTCTTAACGTAGTTTTGGGTTTCTTTGTAGGGTGGAATTTTGTTGCCATATTTTTTCACCGTACCTTCTCCTGCATTATATGCAGCAAGCACTAACCTTAAATCGTTATTAAATAATTTCAACAAGTATCGAAGATAACGCGAACCACCATAAATATTTTCTCTTGGATTTCGTCGGTTCTTCACACCATATTGTTTTGCTGTTTCTGGCATGAGTTGCATCAGCCCGACTGCACCGGCTTTCGAAATTGCATCTGGATTGTATGAGGATTCCGCAGTAATGACGGCATGTAATAATGTATGCGGCAATTTATATATTTTCGCGACACTTCTGATCGTCGGATCGAATTTTTTCTGATTCTTTATCCAATTAAAGTTTTTCGGTAACTTCGCTTCTTCCCAACCCTTCCATGTTTTAACCAGGCGTTTATATCCACCATGCTTCGGCTTATCTGTCAGGATGACGCGACCATGTTTATCGACATACTTATATATATCAGCCTGACTCGGCAGGGAGAACAGTGACAGTAAGGTAATAAAAATAATTGTAAATCTAGTATTAAGCATTACAAATATCGTTTCTTGAGTTTGATTTCAGATAACCTGACTAACCTTATAACAAATAAAGGCTTATTTGAATAATTATTAGTGCAAAAACAGCAGCAATAACATCATCGAACATAATTCCAAAACCACCTTTAAGCCGTTTATCGGCAATGGATATGGGCCAGGGTTTCCAAATATCGAATAATCGGAATAAAAAAAAACCCAGCAAGATCCACATCCATTCCTTCGGAACCATAAACATAGTGATGAAATAACCAACGATTTCATCCCAGACAATGCCCGGATGATCATGCACATTGAGTGTTTTTGCTGTGTATCCACAAAGAACTATGCCGATGAGGAAAGTGAAAATAATAATACCGAGATAAATTTTCCAATTCATCAGATACTGATTAGGCAAAAGCAGATACAAACCAACACCAACGACTGTACCCAGGGTTCCCGGCATTCCAGGTGAAAGACCACTGCCAAAACCCAGAGATAATAAATGAACCGGATTCAGTAATAATTTTGCTGGAACTCTTGCCTGTTTAATATTGTCCATAGTGAGACACTAAAATAAAAACAGTCTACCTTATATTATAAAAAATATGCGTATTTCTCTCTTCACTCTATTCCTGGTGATTTTACCTTATATCGTTTTTGCTGGTGAAGCTGATGTGATTGCTGCGAAAGTTGATCATACAGGCGGCAACTTTTATCGATTTAGCGTGACCTTACAACATGACGATGAAAGCTGGGAGCATTTTGCCAAAGCATGGGAAGTTTTAGATATGGACGGTAAGATTTTAGGAGCGCGTGTATTACTCCATCCTCACATTAATGAGCAACCTTTTACTCGCTCACAGATAATATCCATTCCAGAAAATATTAATCAGGTTACAATCCGTGCATACGATCTGGTTCATAAATTTGGTGGGAAAGAATTAACTCTTAAAATCAGGAAAGGAAATAAAAATGAAGTTCTCTAATACTTTTTTATTCGGTTTACTATTCATAATTAATATTGGCACTGCAAATGCTGCAAATGAATTTATTACTGAAGCCGTTGCATCTGAGCATCGAACTGAACAGAACAAAGCGCGGGATGTTTATCGCCACCCTGCAGAAACATTATCATTTTTTGGCATCCGGCCTGATATGAAAGTACTCGAGATACTCCCCGGGCGTGGCTGGTATACAGAAATATTAAGCCCAGTTTTAAAAGATAACGGTGAACTAACTGTAAGCAGTTTTGGTGACAAGCACCCTAACGATTATCTTCGCGGCATTCATAATAAGTTTAAAAAAAATCTCGACAGTAATCCTGAAATCTATGCAAACGTTAAAATTTCCGTATTTGAAGATAATGGTTACCTGAAAGATGTTGCAGATGAATCACAGGATATGGTCCTCACTTTTCGCAATACACATAACTGGATCAGATTTGGTGGTATTGAAGATGTCTATCGTTCTTTTTATCGCGTCTTGAAAAAGGGTGGTGTATTAGGTGTTGTGCAGCATCGAGCAGATAAAGGTAGTAATCCCAAAGAGTCAGCTGAAAAAGGTTATGTTCCTGAGTCATACTTAATCAGGCTGGTAGAAAGCATGGGCTTTGAATTGGTCGACAAGTCTGAAGTTAATGCTAATCCTAAAGATAGCAAAGATCACCCTGAGGGCGTTTGGACACTCCCTCCTTCATATCGTTTAAAAGATGTTGATAAAGAAAAATACACGGCAATTGGTGAGAGTGATCGTATGACTTTGCGTTTCATAAAATTATGAACGAAATAAATATTACTGCAAAACTGTTTTTATTGCTTGGCTCAGTCAATGCAATGTTAGCTGTCATACTCGGCGCTTTTGGTGCACATGCATTAAAAGCTCGTCTTGATGAAAGCTTGTTGAAAATTTACCACACAGGTGTTGAATACCATTTCTATCATGCTCTAGGATTAATACTTGTGGGCATTATCGCTATGAACATACCAACAAATATCTGGCTAAAAAGCTCAGGCTGGATGATGTTTGCCGGCATTGTTCTATTTTCAGGCAGCCTTTATTCTTTAAGTATATTAAATGTACGTTGGTTGGGCATGATTACACCGTTTGGTGGATTATTGTTTATACTCGCGTGGTTAAGCCTGTGCATTGCTATTTATAAACATTAATTTGGAATATTAATGAAAACATTTTCTTTCTTACTCGCTATTGTATTTTTTCCATCTGTTGGCTTTACTCAGGATTTTGATAATCAAATCAATAAAGCCTGTTTGCGTCATGCAGTGTCGCTAGTTTCAAAATTAAAATCAGAAGTTATTGGCAATCTTAGCCAGGAAAAGTATGAACAAGCTCTAAAACTAGCAACTGATTCATGCCAGGCTTATTTTAAAAAAGAATTCAGCCAAAACCCTGAATCTATCGCTACAGCAAGCAGTGATAATAAATCGGAAGAGGAAGATGGTAGTGTGAAAGATTGGTTAACTGAAAAAATTCTTAGTGATGATGTAAAACGTAAGAAAGGAAATGACCGATTAAAGAACATGAAACGTTAAGCCTTTTTAATAAAACGAAGAATAAAGCAAAAACGAAAATACTATCCAAATTATTATAACCAATAATATACCAGTAATAACGAATCTCTTTTTATCAACATCATCTATTTGATTTAGCGAAGCGTCATACCTGACGCTGTCAGGAATTAATTTGAAAATGATAGCCAATGCAATCGGCACTAGAATCACTTCATCCAATAGACCAATCACTAGAATAAAATCTATAGGGCTAACGATATAGGTCAGCACCAATCCAAGCATTGTTTTTGCATACCAAGGCGTATGCCTGTTACGCATTGCTTAAAACATTAACAAAATTTTATCCATCATGTTTTATGATTGTGTTTTATACAGGGGCTCTAAATTTCCTTTAACTTGTTCTGGCTTCTTATTACTAAATGACTGAGATTCAAAACATCTCAAAAAATCAGCACCATTCCATTGAATAGTCGCTTTTCCATATAAACATGTATTTAGTTCATCCAGTTTTAATTGAAAGTCTTTTTTACAAAATATCTTTACTGCATTAATACTACTTATTTTTTCATCTGGCCAATTTGTCTTGGCCCAGTCTAGCAATGCTTGTTTAGTCATAGCCGGATCGTTAATAGCACATGCCTGCTTAAGCTGTTTCACATATTGGCGTCTTGATAATTCATTAGCAGAATTATTGTCTGGCTTGACTGACTTATGCTTACTTTTCCAAAAAACCAGCAATGTAACTAACCATAATATAAATAATATCAAGCTTAGCCATTTCCAAGGTATTTGATCAGGTATAGGTTCATCTGTTTTAATAATTTCTTCATCCGACCCTTTTTCTACAGGCATTACTTCTTCAACTAACTGTTTATGAGTTTCATTCACTGGTGCCGTAGTAGAGATATCAGCATGTATAGAGCGTTTAGGTAATTCAGCAAATTCCATTTTGTCAGTATCTGTATTCCACCATGGGATTTTGATCGCAGGTAAAATATATTCGCCTGCTTCTATTGGAATAATTGCCATCTTGTCATGACGAATACCAATAAAACCATTTTCATCATAGGTTTCTTCATGTTCAGGTTGATCAGGGTATTGTTTTAATTTTACAGGTAAATTATTTTCAATCTCCGGTAAATTACTGGCGGCTAATCCATTCGCTTTTAAGGTCAATGTGCGCGTAACCGCTTCACCTTGCTGTAATTTACCCGGATCAAGCGACCATTGTTCCTGAATAGCTAATTGACTAGCCGGCAACCATGTATCGCCCGTAAAAGAATCTGGAATAGGTTTTATATCAAGCTCAATACTAGCTGAACGTTTCACAATTAATTTAGAGTCAGAACCAAATGGGTCAAAATTAAAGAAACCTACTAAACCTGTTTGCCCCTGAAAAACCATAGGTTCTATTTTTAATGTACCACTGCTTTGTGGAAAGATGACATATTGCCGCTGAATAACGACATATCGTTTACCTTTTATTCGTGTTTCAAAACTTTTATCTTCACCCAGTTTATTAATGATAGCCTGACCACCGCTAACTTCAGGTTCAGATAAATTGGCATTGTTTGTTTGAACGGCACGATAAAGTTTAACCGTATAAATAACCTGGGCCTGAACATAAGGTGTTTTTGTATTGACTTCGACTTCTACAAAAATATCATCCGTTTTATTGCCTGATGTTGATGGTGCATCAGGAACGACTTTTATTGAACTCGGCTTACTAATATCTTTACCAAAACGAATAGAAGGAATACTTAATATTCCAGCTTGATTAGCAATAACCGTTAATATCCATTGCTGAGATCGGGTTATTTTTCCATTAATTATTTGAGTATTACTACGATGACTTGTATTCAATACGGTAAAAGATCGGTTCAATGGGCTAAAATCAGGTTCTCCATCCACTTTCTGATTGCTTTCAAATACCAACTTAAATGATTCATCGGCAACAACAGGATCACGATCAACGCTAATCGAAATTTCAGCTTGTAAAAACTGACTGAACAACAACAAAATTAATGTCATAATGATTTTCATTATATAACCTTGTTTTTAACACTCAAACGCTTAAACATAAAAGCCATCTTGCCACAAAATTCACAGAGAAAAACACACAAAATACTACATTTTATTCTCTGTGAATTCTGTGGCTTTATACAAATCACCAGTTCTTTCCACTTGTTGAAGATTGTCTTTTTTCCTGTTGATATTGATTCT
>CAYTIZ010000064.1:433-5041 GCA_964437885.1 uncultured Enterobacteriaceae bacterium | reverse complement strand
CCCGATGGGTCATCAGGAATACGACGTAGCCATTGTTCTGCCGCCTGTTGTTCTTCATCGAGTTCATTCATTGCCTGCTGAGTTTCTTGCTGTTGCTTCGACTCTTCTTCGGATTCCTCCTCAGGCTGCTGCTTCATTTCTTCTTCGGTTTTTTGTTCTGACTCTTCTTTATCTGCTTGCTGTTGCTCAGCATTTTCACTATTTTCCTGTTGCTCACCCTGTTTTTGAGACTGCTGGTCTTCTGACTCGGATTTAGAATCTTGTTGTTCAGATTTTTCATCTGAATCCTCATCTGAATTTTTATCTGATTGAGATTCCTGTTGCTTCTCTAATTCTTTTTCAACAAGTTCTTTATTAAATATTGCATCTTCATGCTCAGAATTATTTTCCAGCACCTGATCATATGCAGCAATAGCTTCTTCATAACGCCCCTGCTTTGCCAAAGAATTTCCCTTATTATAAATATTACGATCATCCTCATATTTATTTAAAAGCTCTTCTGTCGCTGCATAATCACCAGCTCGATATTTAGCCGCCGCTTTCCATTCATTATCCTGAAATAGTTCAGACGCAACATCAGCTTGATTATGATCCAACGCATGCATTGCTTTTTGATTTTTATTCATCCATAAATCATTCCATTCAAACGCAATAGCCTCATCTGGGCTACTTATTATCACACAGACTAAAACCGCCAAATAACCACGCCGAAAACCAAATGCAACTATAGGTAAAATAAATAACACTATCCACGGACCAAACTCATGCCATTGATCCGTTTTAAATTCTGTTTCCATCTGTTTATTCGATTCCAATCCACTAACAAATAAACGATTGAGACGTTCAATATCATCATCAGCAATCTGGCTTATTTCATAATAACCGCCGCCTACACTGGCTAAATTTCTTAGTGTATCTTGATTTAATTTTGGAATAACAATCGTTCCTGCTCTGTCTTTCAAGAAACTACCATCACTCATTTTGACTGGAATACCTTCCTCAGTGCCAATACCAAGAATGGAAACCTTGTAACCACTTTGCTTTGCCTGAATAAAATTATTCTCATATTTGCTATCAACTTCATCTGTTACCAGTAAGATATGTCCCTGACTGGTACCGGCTTGTTTTAATAATTTTATCGATTTTGTAATGGCACTATCGGTGCTACTGCCCGGTGCTGGCATTATTGCCGGAGATAGCGCAGATAATTGCGAGTTGATTGTTCTAATGTCATCCGTCAACGGTGTCACCACATATGTACTTCCGGCGTAGACCAGTAAGGCAGTTTGTCCTTCTTTTCTAAGATTTAAAAGATCAGAAATTTTAAATCGCGCGCGTTCAAGGCGGCTTGGCTTAACATCATCCGCATACATTGACAAAGATAAATCCAGAGCAATAACTAAAGCAGATTCCTTTTGAAACACAGGTTGTGGCAAACGTTCCCAGCTAGGTCCCGCCAAAGCGATAATAATTAATAAAGAAATTAAACTCGCTAAAACAATATTTGACACTTTTTTTTCACCAGATTTACCGACTAATACATAAGGCAGTAATTCAGGATCACACACACTTTCCCAATGCTTATTAACTAAATGATGCTTAGCCAACTTCCATAATATTAATGCAACAGGAATTATGGCGATAAACCAGTAAGGACGAATAAAATGTAATTCACTTATCAACATTAATTTCGAATGCCATTGGAAGAACGCATTAATAGCAAAACTAACATTAGGATTAACGCTGTCGCTAACGGCCAATAGAATAATGCTGTTTGTGGTCTAAATCGTTGTACATCTTTTTCTATTGGCTCAAGCTCATCCAATAGTTTATAAATTTGTTTCAACTGTTCAGTATCTCTGGCACGAAAATAGCGGCCACCAGTTTTATTTGCAATTGCCTGTAATGTTTTTTCATCAAGATCGGCTGATGGATTGATACGGCGAGCACCAAATATTGACCGAACTATCGTTTCATCCGCACCAATGCCAATCGTATAAATTTTCAAACCTTCGCGAGCAGCTATTTCTGCTGCCGTCAAAGGTTCAACAGCACCTGCTGTATTTGCTCCATCAGTGAGCAAAATAAGTACGCGACTCTGTTCATCTTGTTCACGTAAACGTTTAATTGCCAGACCAATCGCATCACCTATTGCTGTTGAAGTCCCGGCCAAACCAATTGCTGATTCATATAACAAGGTCTTCACTGTAATACGATCAAATGTTAATGGTGTTTGCAAATACGCTTGTTCACCAAACAGGATCAAACCAAGGCGATCACCAACACGATGTTCAATAAACTCACCTGCGACATGTTTAGTCGCATATAAACGGTTAACACGCTTACCTTTTACAATAAAATCTTCCTCTTTCATGCTGCCGGATAAATCAACCGCCAACATCAAGTCACGACCACTCACTGGAATCTCGATAAATTCACCTAGCCATAGTGGGCGCATACCTGCAATGATTAAACAGCACCAGGCAATGATAGCTAACCAGAAAAGTTTACGTTTTATATCAATGCGATGTTCAGTATTTGTTTCAGAACTGAATTCTTCCAGAAAAGGAACACGCAACGCAGCTTCGTTAACAACTTCGACAGGTCGTAACATAAAACGGATAATAATCGGTAACGGTAATAATCCGGCAACCCAGAACCAATCAAAATGAATCATTGATGACTCCTGTTACCATTCACAGCATTACGATTCGCAGCATCAATCCACGATGAAGTTAAATTTAGTAATTCGCTTGCATCATAATCCGCTTTAGCCTGATATGGTGCTTCGATTAAGACTCGTCCTATGCCATTACTAAATGAATTGTCATTGTTCAAGTTATCCAGAAACAACAACCAGTCCTGACCGGTTAATGATGCAGACTCATCTCGTTTGAATAGACTAATACTGACACGCCGTATCAATTCAGAAATCTCTTTTACTAAAATAGATTTATCCTGATTTGAATTAAACTCATTTTCTATTCTCTCTAATTCCTGTTTCGCAAGGGTTACTGCTGATGATCGATGCTTACGCCTATGTCGAACAAGAAAAAAAACAGTCACAATTATGATAATTATAAGTGACAGTAATATCCACCAGCCAGGTGCTGGCGGCCACCATAAAACTGAATCCGGCAAATGAATATCTCGTAATGCCAATGTTGCTGGGTCGGTAGTTTGCGTCATCGTGAACGAAGACCTTCCTTTATTACCTTTTCCGTATTATCTTCAGTACGGCAACTTAAAAAATTTGCATGGCATGACCGTGCTGTTTTTAATAAATATTCCTGATGTGCTTTAAATTTATTAGCATGATCAGTAATTATTTTTTTATTATGAGTATCGAAAACTAATTCTTGTTCTCCATTACTTATTCGATAATTGCCCGCAGGTGGTAAAAATTCTTCCAACCAGTCATAAATATGCACCATGATTAATTCATTGTGTTGCCGTAAACGAATCAAATGAGAACGCGACTGCTCATCAAAACCACGAAAATCACTTAATAAAATCACCAAGCTTCCCGGTCTGGTCATACGACGTAAATTAATCAAGGAATGCAGCATGCCTTGTTGTTTGTTTTCAACAACGCCAGATTGTTGCCAGGCAGGATGCTCTACCATGTGTTTTATTAATCTTAGTACAGCAGATTTACCTCGTTGCGGTTTTAACTCATGATGAATCGACTCAGAAAAAATGACCCCGCCAACACGATCGCCTTGTCTATTCGCAGTCCATGCAAATAAACTGGCAAGCTCGGCTGCAATAACAGCTTTAAATTTACCATGTGTTGCAAAAAACATCGGCGCACGAAAATCAACCCAGATATGAACCGGTCGCTCACGTTCTTCAGAAAATAATTTTGTATGTGCTTTGCCGGTACGCGCTGTTACACGCCAATCCATATTACGAATATCATCTCCCGCCTGATACAAGCGTGATTCATCATATTCCATACCTCGGCCCTTAAATGCTGATTGATAATCTCCGGATTGAGAGGCACTGATCATCCCGGATTTAAGCGATAAAGATCGACTCTTCTGGCTTAAAGCAATTAACTCCGCAGTTGTAATATTTGCAGGACTGGAAATTGATTCAGGTACAACAGACATAATAGTTAGGGAACAGCTATACGTGATATTAATTCTGAAATAACAGCATCTGTAGTCATGCCTTCTGCCTCAGCTTCATAATTTAATATCAAACGGTGACGCAATACTTCATGCGCAACTGCTTGAATATCTTCCGGCCCGACATAATCACGTTGTTGTAACCAGGCGTGTGCGCGAGAACATCGATCTAATGCAATACTTGCTCTAGGACTGGCACCGTATTGCAACCACTGTGCAAGGTCATCACCATAAGCACCCGCATTTCTGGTTGAGAGAACAATTTGTAAAAGGTATTGTTCAATATTCTCCGCCATATAAATGGATAGCACCTCATCGCGAGCCGCAAAGATAGCTTCCTGTTTTATTGGAGTCGAAGCTTCAGAAGTCGATGATTGTTTTGCTTCAGCCCGTGCCAACTTTAAAATATCCTGCTCTTCTTCATCACTCGGATAACCAATTGTCACGTGCATCAAAAATCGATCCAATTGTGCTT
>CAYTIZ010000064.1:0-423 GCA_964437885.1 uncultured Enterobacteriaceae bacterium | reverse complement strand
ATAAGTACCTTCTTGTTCTATTGGGTTTTGTGTTGCCATCACCAGAAATAAATCAGGTAATAAATAGGTTTCCTTGCCCACTGTTATTTGCCGCTCTGCCATTGCCTCAAGTAAAGCAGATTGAACCTTTGCCGGAGCACGATTAATTTCGTCAGCCAAAACCAGGTTGTGAAACAAAGGACCTTGTTGAAAAACAAAACTACCCTCTTGTTGGCGATAGATTTCTGTTCCTGTCAGATCGGCAGGTAGTAAATCAGGCGTAAATTGAATTCTATGAAAATTAGCTTCAATTCCTTCAGCCAAGACCTTAATTGCTCTGGTCTTGGCTAAACCCGGTGCGCCTTCGACCAGTAAATGACCATCGGCAAGCAAGGCAATAAGTAAACGGTTAACCAGTTTTTTCTGGCCAATAATTTGCTTCCC
>CAYTIZ010000063.1:0-11317 GCA_964437885.1 uncultured Enterobacteriaceae bacterium | reverse complement strand
TTCATATGAATAAAGAAAAACAACAAAGCTGATGCCACACATAAATGCTTTAAGTATCGCACTCATTGCGTCATTGATAAAACCACCATTGAATGCGATAACAGCACTATCAGGAATACTATTCAATACCAATACTAGCGTAAGCAATAAGCTTGCTTGAGTCACTCGATAAGTCCATAGATGTAACGGATCATCACTGAAAGCATCCACCATCAATACCAGACACGCTAAAGCAAATAACGTTATTTCTGGTATAGCTATGATTAAATCAGCATTCATAAAATTTTACCCTGTAATACATGTTCAATCAGTTGCTCTATAGTGACATGCATAAGCTCAAAAAGAGGTGCCGGCCAAATACCGAAACTTAAGACAACGATAGCAAGTAGAAAGAAAATAAATCCTTCTCTGGCATTAATGTCTTTTAATTCTGCAACATCCGCTTTAGTAACGTCACCGAATATCACTCGCTTATACATCCATAAACTATAAGCCGCACCGAGTATTAAGGTCAAAGCTGCGGCAAAGGCAATCCAGAAACTTGCCTGATAACTACTGAGTATCACCAGAAATTCACCAACAAAACCTGATGTTCCCGGTAAACCTGCATTAGCCATGACAAATAACATCATAAAAGCCGCGAAATACGGCATGCTATTGACTACGCCACCATAGTCTTTAATCATTCGACTATGTAATCGGTCGTACATAACACCGACACACAGGAACATGGCTGCTGAAATAAAACCATGTGAAATCATCTGCATCATGGCGCCTTCTATTCCCATAATTGCGCCTGAGTTTGAGCCTGTTGCTGCAACAACAGCAAAGGGAATAAAGAAACCAAGCGTAACAAAACCCATGTGTGATATTGATGAATAGGCAATCAATTTTTTCATGTCTTCCTGAACCAGCGCAACAAAGCCGATATAAACAATTGCTATCAATGAAAGAGCAATCATTGCATCACTAAAAAACAGACTAGCATCCGGCGTTATCGGCAAACTAAACCTGAGAAAACCGTAACCGCCCATCTTCAACATAACTGCGGCAAGCACCACTGAGCCAGCTGTTGGTGCTTCAACATGTGCATCCGGCAACCAAGTATGTACCGGCCACATCGGAATCTTCACAGCAAAGGCCAGGAAGAAGGCAATAAAGATGAGCTTTTGTGCGGTTGAACCTAATGGCACATCGTGCAAGGCCTCAATATTAAAACTACCTGCCACAGAATACAGATAAAGAAAGGCAACCAGCATAAAGACTGAGCCCAAGAAGGTATAAAGAAAAAACTTTATCGTTGCATAAACACGATTCGGACCACCCCATATACCGATAATTAAGAACATCGGAATTAGCATCGCTTCCCAGAACACATAAAACAGAATGGCGTCCAGTGCTACAAACACCGCATTCATTAAACCGGTAAGAATAAGAAAGGCACACATATAATAGGAAATACGATCCTGTATCACTTCCCATGACGCCAGAATAACCAGAATTGTAGTAAATGTTGTCAATAGAATTAAAGGTAACGCAATACCATCGACACCAAGATGATATTTAATATCAAACGCAGTTATCCAACTAGTCTCCTCAACAAATTGCATACCGGCATAAGTAGTATCAAATTGACAATATAAAATGACAGAAAAAACAAAGGTAATAATAGAAACAGCAAATGAAAAATACTTCACTGTTTCTTCCTGACGATCGCCTGCAATCAATACCCAGATACCGCCGAGGATCGGCGTCCAGATAAGCATGCTTAAAAGAGGTAAACTACTTAATGTCATATTTATTCTTTCCGCCACAGAGAACAACAATGCATGGACAAATAAAAACAGTAGAAAATGTGTGGCTCAAATTTTCAAGTGCATGTATAAAATATTTTATCATTTCTATTTTTTCTCTGTGTACTCTGTGGTTTTTATTACGTTAATCTATCGTTAATTTTCGATTATGCCGTTATAAATCAAGACAAGATTCCATGCACAAATACACCAAGCAGCACTAACAAACCAATAATAATGGCAAAGGCATAATGGTAGAGATAACCAGTCTGTATGTTGCGAACAATATTTGAAATAACTCGTACAGTTCGTGCTGTACCATTAACAAATAAACCGTCAATGATTTTTACATCGCCAACTTGCCAAAGCACTTGCCCTATTCCTCTTGTTCCTCTGGCAAAGACAAGTTGATAAAATTCATCAAAGCCATACTTATTAAGTAATATTTTATGAATAAAGCCAATCTTGCTAACGAGCTTGCCCGGCAATTCAGGTAACTTGATATAACACAACCAGGCCACAAATATTCCAGAAGACATCAAAATAAGAACCAGCGGATTTTTAAAGGAATGCAAAATAAACCCGCCTATACCGTGATAGCCTTGTCCTATTTCCGCTAATACATCATGTTCTGCAGAAACGACGATCGCATTTCCAAAATAATCCCCGAACAACATCGGTCCGATTAAAAATGCACCTAATATTAAAGAGGGCATGGCTAGTACTGATAACGGCACGGTAACAACAGCTGGCGCTTCATGAAGATGCTTCCATGTTTCTGTATCCATTCTTTCTTTTCCATGAAACGTCATAAAAAACAAGCGGAAACTGTATAGTGCAGTTATGAACACACCAATCAAAACTGAGTAATAGGCAAAATCAGAACCATATAACGTAGAAGCATGAACTGCTTCAATAATGGCATCTTTAGAAAAGAAACCGGATGTGCCAGGGAAACCAATTAAAGCCAAAGTGCCAATGAAACAGGTTAGCCAGGTAATTGGCATCATTTTATACAAACCGCCCATCTTCCTCATATCTTGTTCATGATGCATAACAATGATCACCGAACCTGCCGCAAGGAATAATAACGCCTTAAAGAAAGCATGCGTTACCAAATGAAACATTGCTGCTGAGTATGCTGAAGCCCCTAAAGCAACCGTCATATAACCGAGCTGAGAAAGTGTCGAATAAGCAACTACTCGTTTAATATCATTTTGCACCAGGCCAAGAAAGCCCATAAACAAAGCAGTGATTGCACCGATGATTAAAATAAAACTAAGTGCCGTTTCTGATAATTCGAATAACGGCGACATCCTTGACACCATAAATATACCAGCCGTCACCATCGTCGCTGCATGAATTAATGCAGAGATGGGAGTGGGACCTTCCATTGAGTCAGGTAACCAGACATGTAGTGGCACCTGTGCAGATTTACCCATCGCGCCAATAAACAGACAAATACAAATTACCGTCATTAATGACCAGGGCTCATTACCGAAAATCGTTACTGTTGTCTGCGCATGATCACCGACATTGGCGAACACTGTCGCGTAATCCAGCGTATTGAAATACATTAACACTGCGGCAATACCTAATAGAAAACCAAAATCCCCTACTCTGTTTACCAGAAAAGCTTTCATATTTGCAAAAATAGCCGTTTCTTTTTTGTACCAGAAGCCAATCAATAAATAAGAAACAAGGCCAACAGCTTCCCATCCGAAAAACAACTGCAAGAAGTTATTCGACATGACTAACATCAACATGGCGAAGGTAAACATGGAGATGTAACTAAAAAAACGTTGGTAACCCGGATCATCTTGCATATAGCCAATGGTATAGATATGAATCATCCAGGAGACAAAGGTAACAACAACCATCATCGTTACAGAAAGTGGGTCAATTAGAAAGCCAATTTGAAAGTCTATGCCGCCACTGCTCAGCCATGTGTAGAGTGCTTGATTGTAAACTTCAGCACCATCAAACATATGATGTTTATAAGCAACCATAGAAAGAATACTGGATATGCCAACGCCAATGATTGTTACCCAATGCGCACCACTTCTTCCAATAAATTTGCCAAACAAGCCCGCGATTAGAGAACCGACTAGTGGAGCCAGAACAATGATTAAATAAATATTTTCCATATTTTTAAACATCATCTATCCCTTCATCGAATCCAGATCATCAACATTGATTGTGTTTTTCTTACGGAATAAAACAATGAGAATAGCTAATCCAATTGCAGATTCCGCTGCAGCCACCGTCAGTATAAAAAACACAAATACCTGCCCATGAACATCACCAAGAAAATGAGAAAAAGCGATAAAATTCATGTTCACCGAAAGCAACATTAATTCGATACACATTAATAAAATAATAATGTTTTTTCTATTTAGAAAAATACCGGCGACACTGATACAAAATAACAGTGCGGCCAATGATAAAACTTCAGGTAAGGTAATCATGTTTCTGATTCCTCATTCCTGGTATTAGTCTCAGACTGCATCTTTATAATGCGTAATCTATCCTGTTTTTTTACAAACACTTGCTTATCAGGGTTGATTGATTTGTTTATCTTCAATTTATTCATACCCAGAGAAATTGCGGCAATAATCGCAACTAATAAAATGGCACCGGCAATCTCAAACTGATAAAGATATTGTGTATATAATGCCAATCCCAGTTCTCGCACATTACTGTATTCTGGATCGATAATTTTAGTTGCCAAATAACGATCAGAAAGAAAGTAATCTGAACCTACAACGAGCCCCATTGATATCACCATTAATACAGCGACGCTTATGCCTACGGGCAAATAACGTGCAAAACCTTCATCTACCGTTACCTTATTAATATCCAGCATCATCACAACAAAAAGAAACAAAACCATTACTGCTCCGACATAGACCAGTACCAACGTTATAGCCAGGAATTCAGCTTGCAGTAACAGCCAGATTGCAGATGAGGCAAAAAAAGAAAGAATAAGAAACAAAGCAGCATGGATCGGATTACGCATAACCACGACCATAGATGCAGAGAAAACCAGCAGGCCTGCAAAAAGATAAAATACTATCTGCTCAATCATTGCGTGCTCCGCACTTGAAGTGAAGAGTTGAGCGTGAAGCGTGAAAAGTAAAACAGTTGCCATTTGACCGACTCACACCATCTCTCCAACTTAAATTGATCATTTTTTCTTTAATACGTTTCACATTTCACCTTTCACTCTTCACGTGCATTAACGATAAAAAGCATCTTTGGCACGATCTTCAGCAATTTGTTTTTCTTCCCTATCACCTACTGCCAATAACTTTTCTTTTGTCATTAATAAATCGTCGCGCTCTTCACCATGATATTCGAATATTCTCGTTTCAACGATTGAATCAACCGGACATGATTCCTCACAGAAACCGCAAAAAATACATTTTGTCAGATCAATATCATATTTTGTTGTACGTCGACTTCCATCCTCACGAACTTCTGACTCAATCGTAATAGCCACTGCTGGACATACAGCTTCGCATAACTTACAGGCAATACATCGTTCTTCACCATTCGGATATCGGCGTAGCGCATGTAGACCGCGAAAACGATGTGACTGTGGCGTTTTTTCCTCAGGATATTGCACGGTAATCTTGCGTCTAAACAAATAGCGACCAGTAAGCTGCAAGCCTTTTAGTAATTCCCAAAGGAATAAACTTTGAATGTAATTTTTAACTTTATTTATCATCATCAATCAAACCACGGTGGCACATTAGCCACGACCAATGCTGACACCACAACTAACCAGACTATAGTGATAGGAATAAACACCTTCCAACCCAGACGCATGATTTGATCATAACGATATCGAGGAAAGGTTGCCCTGAACCATAAAAACAAAAACATAAAAAAGGATGTTTTTATTAATAACCAATGAATCCCTTCACCAAGAAGTTCTCCAATAACGGGAATAGCAAAAACAGAGTCTGGAACAATTCCTTGCAACGGTGATAACCAACCACCACAAAATAATATGGCCGACAAAACCGAAATCAAAATCATATTGGCGTATTCCGCCATAAAAAATACCGAAAATGCCATGCCACCGTATTCGACATGAAAGCCGGCAACAATTTCAGATTCGCCTTCGGCCACGTCGAAAGGCGCACGATTTGTTTCTGCCAGACCTGAAATAAAGTAAATAACAAATAGAGGAAACAAAGGTAACCAGAACCAGTGAATAACACTGCCCGCTTGAGAATCAACAATGTCCCCCAGATTTAAACTACCCGCTGCTACCAGTACACCGACCAAAGCAAAACCCATTGCTATTTCATAAGAAACAATTTGAGCAGCCGAACGCATTGCACCTAAAAAGGCATATTTTGAATTTGATGCCCAACCAGCGATGATAACGCCATAAACAGATAATGATGTCAGTGCCAATACATATAATAGGCCGGCATTAATATCAGCCAGAACTTTAGTATCATCAAATGGAATAACCGCCCATGCTGCGACAGATGGTGCTAAAGATAAAATTGGTGCCATAACATACAAGTAGCGATTCGAACCAGAAGGAATGACAATTTCTTTTACCATTAACTTCACTGCATCAGCGATCGGCTGTCCAAGACCCCATACACTATAGCCAAAGAAGCCAACCCGGTTGGGGCCAATACGCCCTTGAATATAACCAATCACTTTACGTTCGGCATAAGTAAAGTAAGCAACCGTGACTAAAACGGGAATTAATATAGATAGAATTTTTATTACCGTTTGCAACACGATCATTGCATCAGTTTGATAATCAATTGGAATAAGCAATGTTGTTAACGGCAACAATAAATGTTGGCTTATGAATTGATAGATTAGTTCCAGCATTAGCTCTTCGCTATCCTTATTGAACCAAATGCTGCACCCAGATTAATTTGCTCTGGATGTGCTGATTGAATTAACACGCAATCATCTGGCAGCCGATCATCAATAATAACTTTCAAAGTGACACTATTCTCCTCCTGTTCCACTTTTGCATTGTCATCATTGGCTAATTTATTTTTCGCTGCCAAAACTGAATTTAGATGAAGTGCACCATCAGAAACATCTGATGTTTGTTGCAAAGAAACGGCACGACGAGTGATAGCATCAATCATATTCATCGGTGTTTCTGTTATACGTTGCAAATCATTAGAACGGCTATTCATTGAAACTGACGTCAGCCACTTGTCCATGTTATCAGCATTAATATCACCTATTTCCTGCATTACCTCGTCATGTACGTCAGATGAAGACTGATAATCAAAACCATCAAGCTCAAAGTAATTACCCAACACTCTTAATACCTTCCAGGCAGGTCTTGTTTCACCCAAAGGAGCAACAACACCAGCAAAACTTTGGCTGACACCTTCATTATTAATGTAAGTACCAGATGTTTCAGTGAAGACAGAGATCGGTAACAGAACATCAGCATACTCATTCATCTCATCACTTCGAAACGGAGTCAAAGAAACAACAAATTCGGCGTCTTTCAATGCATCACGTGCAATACGACTGTCCCAACAATCCAGTTCTGGCTCTACACCCATTAATATATAAGCCTTTAATTTTGCTTGCAGCATTTCCTGAGTATTCATGCCAGCATTTGAATCTTGTTTACCACCTGCTAATCGATGCGGCACTGCTCCAGCCAACCATGCACCAGAACTATTTGCACTCTCTGATAAATAACCCAGTTTTGAATGACTTAATTTGGCGATTAATCCTGCAAGAGTACGTAGTAATGAAAATTGCGGGTGCGCCGTAGCAAGATTACCCAGTAATACAATAGTGTCATCCGCATCAACAAGATTAGCTGCTATCGTTCTATGAACATCGTTGACTACGGCTTTTTCAATACTTTGTTTTACCTGTTGATCAAGCGTCTCATTAGACAACTCAAGCAGTCTCTTTAATATGCTCGCCAATTCCATAACCATCATTTCAGGTGAAACAATACTTTTCTCTTCAATTGGGAAATTAAAATCATAATCAACTGGATTCAATAACATGATGGATGCACCATGCAATGCCGCCTTACGTAAACGATAGTTAATAATCGGTTGTTCTTTTCTAACATTGCTGCCTATCAATAATACTGCTTGCAAGCTATCGAATTCAGAAATACTTTGCCCCAGGTAAGGAAATGTTGAGACAACATCCTGATCTGAAAAATCAGATTGCTTTAAGCGGCTATCAATATTATTTGAGCCTATAGCCCGTATAAATTTTTGCAATAGATAGTGTTCTTCAAGTGTTGATGAGGCAGAAGCTATTGCACCTATTTGTTCTGAAGCATTTGAATTTGTGAAAACCTGCAAACCATTTTTAACCACGCCCAACGCCGTTTCCCAATCAACTTCATTCCAGTTACCGTTCACTTTTACCATCGGCGACTGCAATCGATCATCACTATAAATAGCTTCATAACTAAAGCGATCCCGATCAGATAACCAGACTTCATTAATGGATTCATTTTCCGCAGGAACAACGCGTTTAACCTGATTGCCTTTTACATGAACATGAATATTTGAACCTACCGAATCGTGCGGTGCGATAGCATCCTTTTGTACCAACTCCCATGTTCTGGCCGAATATCGAAATGGTTTTGAGGTTAACGCCCCCACCGGACAAAGATCGATAATGTTACCTGACATTTCAGAGCTAACACTTTTTTCGATATACGTTCCTATCTGCATATTTTCACCACGACCAGTTGCACCTATTTCGCGCAAACCGGCAATTTCTTCGCCAAAACGAATACAACGTGTGCAATGAATACAGCGTGTTAAATCTGTCTGGATTAACGGGCCAATATTCTTATCTTCAACAACACGTTTTTTTTCCTGATAGCGTGATACATCCTGACCATAACTCATGGCCAAATCCTGTAGTTCACATTCACCACCCTGGTCACAGATAGGGCAATCCAAAGGATGGTTAATCAGTAAAAACTCCATTATTGATTTCTGCCCTTTAATTGCAGCCTGAGAACGTGTTATCACTTTCATACCATCCATGACTGGTGTTGCACAGGCAGGTAATAGTTTCGGTGCTTTTTCAACTTCGACCAGACACATTCTGCAATTAGCAGCGATGCTTAACTTATTGTGATAACAAAAACGAGGTACATAGATGTCATTGGCATCTGTCACCTCAATCAGCATCTGACATTTACGGGCCTGCAAAGACTTTCCGTCTACTTCAATATTTATCAGATCTTAGCTCATTTCATTAATTTCAATTAGACACAGAGTTCACAGAGAACACAGAGCTTTTTTATTATAAAGATTTAATATTTTCATTATTAATTTTCTCGGTGACCTCTGTGTACTCTGTGGCCATAAGTTATGCAGCTTCAATATCATTCGCATTAGCCGAACCAACCATGCAACGCTTATGATCAATGTGATACTGGAATTCATCTCGAAATTGTTTAATAAAACTTCTTACAGGCCATGCTGCTGCATCGCCAAAAGCGCAAATAGTGCGACCTTCAATCTTGCTTGCAACATCATCAAGCTTATCCAGATCACCTTGTTCACCTTTACCTGCTTCAATACGTTGTACAACGCGGTATAACCAACCAGTTCCTTCACGACAAGGCGTACACTGTCCGCAGGATTCGGAATAATAAAATCGTGAAAGACGTTCCAGTGCCTTGACCATACATGTTGTGTCATCCATTACGATGACGGCTCCAGAACCTAGCATTGATCCGGATTTAGCAACTGAGTCATAGTCCATGTTTGTATCCAGCATGACGTCACCATGCAGAACTGGCATGGAGCAACCGCCAGGAATAACCGCTTTCAAACCACGTCCATTACGAACCCCACCCGCCATCTCCAGAAGTTTTGAAAAGGGTGTGCCCAAAGGAATTTCAAAATTACCCGGATTGTTGACATGTCCACTGACAGAAAAACATTTCATGCCACCGCTATTTGGCACACCTTTATCGGCGAACCAGATTCCGCCATTTCGAAGAATGCTAGGCACAGAAGCAAAACTTTCTGTGTTGTTAATGGTTGTAGGTTTACCATACAATCCAAAATTTGCTGGGAAAGGAGGTTTAAATCTAGGCTGACCTTTTTTGCCTTCCAGAGACTCAAGCAAAGCAGTCTCTTCACCACAAATATAAGCGCCAGCACCAAGACTGGCATGAATATCAATATTAATATCACTACCTAAAATATTTTTACCCAACAAACCTTCGCGATACGTTTCTTTCAAAGCATTATCAAAACGTAAAAAAGGTTCATCCATGAATTCTCCACGAAGATAGTTATAAGCCACTGTCGAACCTGTTGCATAACAAGCTATTGCCATTCCTTCTATAATAGAATGAGGATTAAAACGTAAGATATCTCGATCTTTACAGGTTCCCGGTTCACTCTCATCAGAGTTACAAACAATATATTTTTGACCTTCCATATTGCGTGGCATAAAACTCCACTTCAAACCTGTTGGGAAGCCAGCACCACCACGTCCTCTAAGCCCCGAATTTTTAACCTCATCGATGACTTGTTCAGGCGAAATTTTTTCATTAATAATTTTTTTCAACGCCTCATAACCACCTACCTTTAAATAATTTTCAAAGGTCCATGGCTCATCAAACTTGAGCGTGGCAAAACAGACGTTATTCATTTCCATGATTATTTAATCCAGTTCATCCAGGATTTCATCAACTCTTTCAGGTGTCAGGTTTTCATAGTATTTATGATCGATCATCATCATTGGTCCACCACAACAGGCAGCTAAACATTCTTCTTCACATTTAATAAAAAATTTACCATCTTCAGTTGATTCGCCTGTTTTTATTCCCAACTTTTTCTCAAGATGTTCAACAATGCCATCAGATCCCATAAGCATGCATGAAATATTGGTACACACTGAAATGCTATGGCGACCTACGGGTTTTGTTTCAAACATAGAATAAAAAGACACTACTTCATAAACAGCAATATTTGGCATACCAAGGTAAGCTGCGACAGCATCCATTAACTTCGTTGTTAAATAACCTTCATTTTGATGCTGCGCTTCACGTAATGCCGCCAACACAGCCGACTGTTTCCTGTCTTCAGGATATTTCTTCAACCATGCATCGATCTCGGATCGTGTATGTTCAGTTAGTATTGTTTTTGCTGTTTCAATCATTCTTTAAAATACTCAAACTTATAACGAAGGAATTAGAACGAGTAATTCCTTTCAAGATGAGGCGCAGTGCTTTTTTAGACGCGGAGCATATAGTAAATATGTGAGCATCTAAAAAAGTGCTGCAACGATATATTGGAAGAAAAGACGAAGTTCTAATCATCGATCTATTTCTCCAAAAACTATATCCTGGCTTCCAATTACGGCAACAACATCTGACAACATATGTCCTTTCACCATTTCATTCATCGAAGATAAATGTGCAAAACCGGGCGCACGCACTTTTAAGCGATAGGGTTTATTCGCACCATCAGAAATAAGATAAATACCAAATTCACCTTTAGGATGTTCTA
>CAYTIZ010000062.1:0-11364 GCA_964437885.1 uncultured Enterobacteriaceae bacterium | reverse complement strand
TATATAAATATATTTCTTTTTCTTTTGGAAAACACTTTCATTCATTTTCATAGCTTACTGCAGCGCTTTTAAAATGAGCTATGCCTGTATCATAAAAATTAACAGTATCCCCTCCCCATTCAGGTTGTTCCCACGTGCCAACTATTTGGTAACAAAAACTATCCTTTAATATTTCAGCTTCTTTAATCCCTAATTTTGCAGATACAATTGATACACATATCGCGAAACTTCCCATTAGCAATTTATAAAAACTAATATGTAGTCGTTCAGATTCAAAATCCGGTTTCTTCGGGAGCTAATGCAAACCATCCGTGATTTGCACTCTTCGGGCAAGCTAACGCTTGTCCACAATGTTCCTGACATAGTGTCGATTCTCGCCCTCGGCATCAAACATTCGTCGTCTGTCCGCTTCAAAAAGGAGACAATCAGATATCATATGCGCGTTTTTATGCAGCATTGATTTCTTGTTATGTACTGATTGTACACGGAGTGCGCCTATCCAATACACCGCTAAAGATAGTACCATCACAACACATCCCAACTCTATTATCGAACGTATACAACGATAGAAATAAAATGGCAGATGGAGCCAAGTAAGACAAACAAATGCCAGACACCATGAGCATGACGAAGTTTTTTCAGGTTATCCAGCACATAAAAAATAATGCCGACCGTGTAAGCAATTCCACCTATCGTCAACCAAGCTACACCGGTAGAAGGGATGGCTGCCTGTAGCTCAGAATAATTCAATACGCAAACCCAGCCCATAACCAGATAGATCAACACTTGTAACCATTCAATACGCTTTTTGATAAAAGTATCCAGTAATAAGCCAATGATGGCCATTACCCATATCAGCATCAGCATGATCAGGCCGTTACTCTCACGTAGCGAAACCAGCATATAAGGTGTATAGGTTCCTGCTATTAACAGGTAAATAGAAACATGATCGAGTTTCTGAAATATTTTTTTAAGTTTGGGTGGATGAAAACTATGATACAAAGTGGACATGGTATACAGCAGGATTAACGTGAAACCAAAAATAGTAAAGCTAACGATGAGCAGAGGGTTATGTTCCTGGATGCTGATGGTTAGTAGTGCACCAAAGCCTACCAGAGCCAGAACAGCGCCAACCAGATGGGTAATACTGTTTAGTTTTTCACCGTAGTACATTGTGCATCAATCAAGAAAAGATAAATGGGATATTGAATTCATCAGGCACTTACACTACGCCATTACGTCTAAGTAAAATAGCTAAATTTATCTTGGTGAAAGATACGGAGCACACCTGCTAGAATGATTAATCTGGCAGCTTCGATTCTAGAGTTTTTCCGCCAACTTCATTAATTAACTCTTCTATTAAATTCGTTTGCTGCAAAAGCAGTGTTTTATCTGTTGAGCGCAAAACAATATTTACGCCCAACTTGCCGCGTTTAAAATAAGGATAACTACCAATACTGACTTCTTCATATTCATTTTGAATTTTAGTCATGCCTTCAGCTAGTTTGCTTTCGGTTAAATTGGTACAAACACTAGCTGTTAATATTGGTGGGCCGCCAATAAGTCGATCGGTTAATGAATCAAACATTGCTTGAAAAATTTTTGGTACGCCTGCCAAGACGAAAACATTATTAATATGAATCCCCGGCGCGGCGCTAACGGGGTTATCAATCAACAATGCGCCTTCGGGGATATCTGCCATTTTTAATCTGGCTTCGGATAATGTGCTTGGCTCATAATGAAGTTCCATGCAGGCAACAGCATCAGGATTGCGTAGCAACTTCACGTTAAATGCTTTGGCTATAGATGCTGTTGTTATATCGTCATGCGTTGGGCCTATGCCGCCGCTAGTAAACACATAATCATAGTTTTCCGAATACGCTCTTACTTTATCAATGATAGTTTCTTCAACATCCGGAATAACGAGGACTTCAGCCAAAACAATACCCAGCTTCTCAAGATTTTTACCTATGTAGGAGATATTCAGGTCTTGTGTGCGACCCGATAATATTTCATTCCCAATGATAATAACGCCAGCAGTTTTTGAACCTTTATGCATCATATCTGTCAATATTAAACCATAGAATCATTAAATGACTGCGACATTTTGTCACATTGTGAATATCGAGTATTTAGGTATTCTACTATTTATCAATTAATGACTTTACTAGATGTAACAGGGGTCTGCATATGAATAATTTAACCAACTCAATTATTGTAAGTCTAATGGCAAGCTTGATTACTTTTACTGCTTATGCTGAAGATGAAAAACCCTATCAAGTTACTGATGGCAAGATTAGTGCTAACGCGATAGAAGGCTGGAAGACCTATAATGGCGGTGGTTGTGGCACATGTCACGGGAGAGGGGGTCAGGGTGCTGTAGGACCTAATCTTGGTAACAGTGTGACTACAAAGTTAAGTAAGGATCAATTTAAAGCTATTGTAACAAATGGTAAATCTGGCACATTAATGCGCCCGAATAAAACAAATAAACGCGTCATGAACAACATGGACAATCTCTACGCCTACCTAGTGGCTCGCGGTGACGATGTGCTTGGACCAGGAAATTTAATTAAATTTCCAATGGGTAAAACTAAATAATTATTTATTTAGTTTTACCATTTATAAGCCAGATTGACATAAGCATTGATCCCGTGTCCCGGTACACGAACACCCATAGGAACATCGACACTACGTACACGGTTTACACCACCGAGATGGGGGGCATAGTTCTTATCTAATAAATTATCGACTCCTGCCATTAGAGTAAAACCTGATACAGGAGTCTCATAATGGCCATAAATATTCAACAGTGTATAGCCGTTTGTTGCCAATTCATTAGTGACACCTGAAACATCATCCTTTTCTAGATAGGCAGCAATTTCAATCGTTGTCGATAAATTATTTTTATCTCGCGTAAGTCCAAGACGCGCATTGACTGGAGAAATACGATAAAGATTATCTCCATTATCACGACGCTCTCCTTTTACATAACTGATTGCGCCATCTACGCGCCAAAAATCATTAAGATGATATCCAAAATCTGTATCTACGCCATATAAACGAGCATCAATATTCGCAAACTGTAATAGCTTTGCGGAACTGCCCGTCATAGCTGTTGCCATATTATGAAATGCAATTGCCGTTGCATTGCTTGCATCGACACCTTGAATATAATCATCAACATGGTGATAAAAGGTACGAGGTGCAAAGTAGGCACGCGCATTGCGCCAATCCAGGCCCAGTTCAAACTGGTAAGAGACTTCTGGATCGAGATTAATATCACCGATGTAATTATTACCATCAGCCAATCCACCAGTTGATTGTAATGGTAGCCAGAGGTAACGCTCCTGATAAGAAGGCGAACGCATTTTACGGGCAAAACCGATTTCGATGTTAGTATCCTTTCGTAATGAGTGCGTCAGTTTTATAACGGCATCAATATTATTATCCAGCTGCGAAAGCTCTGAACCATTAAATGCCGCCGCCAGTGCGTTGGCGTTTGTTGCCATACCTCCCGCGAACCCGGTTACAAATACGTTACCGGCATCCATACTCACATGTGTATACCTCAAACCCAGTTCCAGTTCCCAGGTGGAAGTTAATTCTCGCTGCCACTCAGCAAAAAAACCAAAAACATCACGTTCGATATCATTGTAATTTTTAACCAGGAAGGTAGCACTCGTTGGATTAAATATATCCGCATCATGATCTGCCAAGTGAGCATCCGTACCCAGTTTTAATTTACCCCCTGCAAATGCCATGCTGGCATCAATTCCATAACCAAAATCTTCGCTGCCAGCAAGTGAAAACCGTTGCATGGTTCCCGGGCCTGCACCCCCTCCTGTTAGAGGCGGCAAACGTAATTCAAAATTAGACATCTTGTGATCTATTTGAGACCAATATACTTTGCTTTCAATCGCTACCTGATTCCAGTTGCCTTTATAAGTTCCTCGTGCGATATCAGCATCAATGAATATGATATCCATCGGTAAGGCCGGAGTGCCACTCTCGTTAGTATCATTACGCACATACTCTAGACCAAATTCATGGTCTTCTATCTGATAACCATAGCCTAATTCATAACTGTTTCGGTCATACTCACTGGGTGTAACATCACCATTTGCAAAAGCATAATCATCGCTATCCTGACGACTAGCGGAAACATGCATACGATGATTTTTATTTGCCATCGACATCAATGTTGATACATCGTAACCACTGTTTACACTTTGAGCACCTGCTGATGCTTGCCCATGGAATTCAAACTTTTCGTTCTCTGTAAAAGTACTTTGTGTTGATGTAGCACGCATGGTGCCACCTATAGTTTCATTACCTGAGCTTACAGGTGCAATACCACGAATAACTTCCAGACTTTCTAATTGAGCACGAGGTATATATGAAATCGGTGTATCCATCGCATTTGGACCGCCGGAACTGATTTTAATGCCGTCCATTAGAATATTAACGCGATCACCATACATGCCTCTATATTGTGCAATACCCGTTACAGCACCATTGCTATTCACGTTAGCACCTGGAATTTTTTTAAGGAGTTTTGCGCTATCCGCTGCAGGCGCATTGACTAAATTTGGATCAATTACGAATTTATCAAAGCCAGAGTAATCACCTGATACGACAAGCTCAGATAGCGATGCAGGATGATCAGCATTTACTATACTTACAGCAGATATTAAATAAAACAGAATTAAATACTCAGAGACAGGTCTGAGTTTTATATTGATATACACAATAGATTGCCTTTTTAATTGTTGTTGATTTTTTTCGTAAACATATCAAAAATATCCGGCATTTAGAATGTGACATATTGTCGCATCGGTTTTAGTTTAATAAGGCGGTATAATTACAAACAGTTTTAAAAATAGTTAGAATTCTTAATCATGCATCTTAATCTCGGATATCTGCTGTTAATCCGCTTGTTCGCTATCGGCGGGCAGGTTATGGCGTTGAGCTATATGATTTTTTATCTAGGGATACATTTTCCCACTAATCCCGTTATATTAATCATCACGCTGTTAAGCATATTTACTGCTTTTTCCTGGCTGGCTTACCGAGGATCAAAAAAAATTACTGACCATGTTTTTATGACACAACTCATGATTGATGTGATTGCGTTATCGTTATTGATCTACTTTACGGGTGGTTCAATTAATCCCTTCATTTCATTGTTTATATTGCCCATCATATTTGCAGCAGCAAGTCTGAGACCCACATATACTTTTATCATCACCTTAATTGCCATAGGCAGTTACACTTCTCTGATGTTTTTCCATGTGCCACTGGATGATGTGCATATCCATACTGGCAGTGCTCAAATACATCTATGGGGAATGTGGTTTGGTTTTATATTGACGGCAAGTCTGGTCGCGTATTTTGTTGCTCGTATATCCAGTACGGTACGAAAACAGGATCGCGCTTTGGCCGAAGCAAGGGAAGAAGCATTAAGAGCTGATCGTATCCTTGCGTTAGGGACACTCGCCGCCGGCACAGCACACGAACTCGGTACACCTTTATCTACGATGGCTGTGATTACCGGTGAATTGTTAAAGGATTATCCGAACGATGAAGAATTAACAGGGGAACTAGGACTACTTAAAGAACAAATTCAACGCTGCAAAACCATATTGAGCCGCATGTCTTCAGATGCTGGTCAATCACAGGCTGATGCAGGAAACAAAATTAGAGTGGATTCCTATATTCAGGAAATTATCAATAACTGGCAACAAACCCGTTCTGATATTGATATTGATATCGAGTTGAAACCCTCTACAGAAACACCGGAGATTATTATCGACCGAACTTTAACCTCGGCGATTATCAATATCCTGAATAATGCGGCCGATGCTTCATCAAAAAAAATACGTATTGTCTGTAGCTGGAATAATGCCAATATGAATATTGAAGTTATTGATGACGGACATGGTATTGAAGAACAACATCAGCCATTACTGGGAAAGTCTATTTTTTCCACTAAGCCTCCAGATCAGGGACTTGGTATTGGTTTATTTCTGGCGGAAACAACCTTGAATCGAATAGGCGGCAAAATTTCTTTAAGTAACTACAAAGATGGGGGAGCGCATGCTGAAATCAGTATCCCCTTATCGCCACTACTTGCACAGTAAATTATATAAACACTAATGAAACCTTTACTCCTTGTTGACGACGATCCGATATTCAGCGAAGTATTGGCAAAGGCATTAAATAAAAGAGACTTCACTGTGACAACTGCAACAGATGTCGAACATGCCAAACAACTCTTGAAAGAAATCCAACCGGATTACGCCGTTGTTGATCTACGAATGCCGGGACCATCGGGTCTGGAATTGATTCCATTATTATGTGAATTAAACAAGCAAATGAAAATTGTTATTCTGACGGGTTATGCCAGTATTTCCACAGCTGTTGAAGCAGTAAAACTTGGCGCCACGCATTACCTGACCAAGCCCGCCGATGCTGACGAAATTGTTGCTGCCTTTGAGCGCAAAAGTGGTGAACCCCAAACAGATATTTCGTCGACACCTATCTCACTGGATCGACTTGAATGGGAACACATTCAAAAGGTTCTTGCTGAATGCAATGGAAATATATCCGAGGCAGCCCGTCGCTTGGGATTACACAGACGAACACTGCAAAGAAAACTTCATAAACGACCCGTCAAATCATCATAAACCACTTTCAGCTAAATGCTTCAGGCAGCTTGTACAGGAATATGATCTTTTATACGGGTGATATTGTTTTCTTCGTCTAGATAAACCAATGTTGGCTTAAACTTACTAATCTCACTCTCACTTATTCTGCCATAAGCACAAATTATGACGCGGTCGCCCGGATTAGCTTTATGAGCAGCAGCTCCGTTTACGGAAAAAATACGTGAATTATCTTCTGCACGAATAGCGTATGTCGTAAAACGTTCGCCATTGGTAATATTATAGATATCGATCTGTTCATATTCATGAATGCCTGCCTTATCTAGCAGAGCACCATCTATTGCACAAGAGCCATCGTAATCAATTTCAGCATGTGTAACGCATGCCTGATGAAATTTTGCTTTTAAAACCGTAATTTCCATTGTATTTGTGAGCTATTAGAATTTTAAAATGTGGATATTACCTGACATCGAGCAGAGGTCAATCACCAGAATGCACTGCAACATTGTCAATCAAACGAGCTTTACCTAACCATGCTGCTGCTATTACAATAAGTCTTTGATTAATATGATCTTTTAGAGTATCAGCATCACAAATATTTAAATATTCGGGTTTGAAGCCGGCTTTTACTAATGTTGAAATGGCCTCATTTTCAAGCTTTTCGTAGTCTGTATCACCATTCTTGATAGCTGCAGCAATCTGACTGATACATTTATAGAGTAATGGTGCCTGCTGCCGCTCGTTCTCGGTCAAATATTGATTACGCGAACTCATCGCCAGACCATCAGCTTCTCTCACTGTGGGTGAACCCATAATTTCTATAGGCAGATTAAGATTTTCAACCAAGCTACGAATAACTAATAACTGCTGATAATCTTTTTTACCAAATATCGCTATATCCGGCTGCACTATGTTAAATAACTTGGTGACAATAGTAGCGACACCTTTGAAATGTCCAGGTCGATACTCTCCGCAATAAATAGAATCCAGTTCAGGAACCGACACTTCGGCAGTGACTTTATTTCCCACTGGATAGATTTCATTCATATCTGGCATAAATAGCAAATCGACATTTAAATCATCTAAGTGCTTCAAATCAGACTCCATTGTCCGAGGATAACTATCAAAATCTTCACCCTCTACGAATTGAGTTGGATTAACAAAAAGACTCACGACAACATAATCAGCGCACTCTTGCACTTGTTTAACTAGTGATAAATGTCCTTCGTGTAAATTACCCATGGTAGGAACAAGGGCTATTCTTTTTTTTGAAGGTCGAACAAGGGCGAGTTGCTCTCGCAACATTTTTATTTTTGAAATTTGTTCCATTATACGAATGAATGTTCAGACGAGGGAAAAGTATTATTTTTAACTTCTGATACATAAGCTTTAAATGCATCTGCAATTGAATCTTTTCCTACAAGAAAATTTTTAGAAAATTTCAACTGTTTGTCCGTTAAACCAAGCATGTCGTAGACAACCAATACCTGCGCATCACAATCAGGACCAGCACCTATTCCAATCACAGGAATATCAAGCGATTGAGTCACGTCAGCGGCTGCGGCTGCAGGGATGCATTCAAGCACCAAACAAATAGCGCCTGCTTTTTGTAAGGCTAAAGCATCCTGTTTTAGTTTATTTACTGCCTCTTCCGTTTTTGCCTGAACACGGTAACCACCAATCATATTAATAGATTGCGGCATAAGTCCAAGGTGGCCACATACAGGAATGCCCTGTTTTGTTATTAAAGAAACTGTTTCGCAAACTTCTTCTCCGACTTCTAACTTAACAATATCAGCGCCAGCTTCATTAACAAGACGTGCAGCATTTTCCAGGCCTTGTGTTGCTAATGTATAACTATTAACTGGCATATCACCAACAATGATAGCGCGTTGGCATGCGCCACTCACCAAACGTGTGTGATAGATCATGTCTACCATCGTTACGTTTAAAGTTGTTTCTTCTCCATGCAAAACCATACCAAGCGAATCGCCAACTAATAATAAATCAACGCCTGCTTCATCCTGAAGCCTGGCAAAACTCGCATCATAAGAAGTCAAACAAGCAATTTTTTCGCCTGATGACTTCATTTGTTTTAATGTGTTAACTGTAATTTTTTTAGTCATGACTGTTTCGGGTTAAAATAGTGCTTGCCGAGTGGAAGCTGCCTGATGTGCTCAAGCAATAAATTATAGTCTCTATCATTACCTGATAAGTCAAAATCATTTGTATTCACAATGAGTAAAGGAGATGTTGAGTAATAATAAAAAAACTCTACGTAAGCCTCCGATATTTTTTTTACATAACTACGATTTATTGGCCGTTCGTAATCATGCCCGCGCTCAATAATTCGTTGCATTAAAGCATCTAACGGCGCTTGCAAATAAATCACAAGATCCGGCACTGGTGCATCCAAAGTTAGCCTGTCATAGACCTGATGATATAAAGACAATTCATCATCATCTAAAGTCACCGAAGCAAATAATTTATCTTTCTCAATTAAAAAATCTGAAACCTGCACGGGTTTAAACATATCTGTTTGCCGTAATGATTCTATTTGCTTGGCGCGTTGAAACAAAAAATATAATTGTGTTGGCAAGGCGACCGATTTTGGATCGGAATAAAAACGAGGTAGAAATGGATTTTCTGCTGCAAGCTCCAACATTAGCTCGGTATTGAATGTCTTCGCCAAACGCTTCGCTAATGTTGTTTTACCAACGCCTATCGGACCTTCAACAACAATATAGTCTGGGTGGTTTTTACTCATTGCAAAACCTCCAAACCATCTTGATGAGTTTCCGATAATAAACCGCTGATTAACCCCTTTCCAGGAATAATACAGTTGCTATCAATTTCGGCTAGCGGAACAAGCACAAATGAACGGTTTGTCATTTCCACATGTGGAATAGTTAACTGATCACTTTGAATTGTTTCTTCTCCAAATATTAATATATCCAGATCCAACGTTCTTGGCCCCCATCGTTCATTACGCACACGGCCATGTTTATTTTCAATTCCCTGTAAACTATTTAGTAATTCCAGCGGTTCCAACTCAGTCTCTATTTTAACCACGGCATTAATATAATCATCCTGATCTTGTGGCCCTAGCGGTTTGCTTTTATACAATGAAGATGCACTGATCATACGAGTAGATTGTATCTCGCCAAGCGAGTGGATGGCAGTTATTATATGTTGTCTGGGTGATACGGTATTGCTTCCCAGGTTACTTCCCAGGCCAATATAGGCAATAGTCATGAATCAGCAGAATTATTATTTCGGTGATTTCGAGGTCTGCGACGAGAGCGGGACTTATGGAAACCGGATTTTATTTTTTCTTTACCTGCAAATGGTTCTTCAAGTTGTTCCTTAGTCCAGTATTCGACCAAATCATCCAATGGTTCACCTGCTTCAGCACGTAATAATAAAAAGTCATAAGCGGCACGGAATTTTGGATGCATTAAAACTCGATGCGATCGCTTCTTGGTTCGTTTCAACCTGACTTGTAAAGACCATATATCTCGCGCCATATGAGTAAAACGTCTTGGCATGGAAAGACTTGATATTTGCTTTGAAATAACCGTATCTCCCGCAAGTTGCACAGCTTCCATTTCAGACATCCCATTTCCGACATGGTCATCGGCAATGGTTCGCATCGGTTCCCACAGAAATGCCGCTATTAAAAAAGCTGGCGTTACTGAATTGCCTTCACTCAAACGTTGATCCGTATTTTTTAACGCCTGCATAATAAACGTATGTGGATAATCCTTCTCGTGTGTGTCCAACAACTGATCCGTCTGCGGAAAAAGATATTTAAATAAATTGTAATGTCGTAGCGACTCGAATGTTTGTAATGCGCAACCACCCATAAAGAGTTTCAGCATTTCTTCAAATAATCGAGCAGGCGGAATATCTTCTAATAACTTTGCATGCTGACCGATAGGTTTCTCTGCTTCAGGATGAATTCTCAAACCTAATTTTGATGCAAAACGAACAGCACGAAGCATGCGCACAGGATCTTCAGTATAACGTTGTGACGGCTCACCAATTAATTTTAACTGCCCCGCATCGAGATCTTTAACACCACCAACATAATCAACAATAGAAAAATCTTTTATATTGTAAAACAAGGCATTAATAGTGAAATCCCGTCGCCAGACATCATCATCAATATCACCATAAACATTATCACGAATAATCCGGCCATCTTCGACATGCCCCTCACCTTGATCAGAAACATGATGTGGCGCACGAAAAGTGGACACTTCAATAATTTCAGCACCAAAGCGAACATGCGCCAACCTGAAACGTCGCCCAATTAAGCGACAATTACGGAATAATTCGCGAATTTGCTCTGGTTTGGCATCAGTTACCACATCAAAATCTTTAGGCTCTCTACCTAATAAAATATCCCGAACACCACCACCAACGAGATAGGCCTTATATTCTGCATTCTTTAAACGATACAACACCTTCAGCGCACTCTCGCTAATTGAGGCTCGAGAAAGGGTATGCTGGTCGCGCGGAATAATCGTTGGCTCATTTTTCAACTGAGCAATCTTTGAGGACTTATCTGACACTGTTATTTAAAAATAATATATTGAGAACACCTTATAGAACCCTATAATAGCCTAGTTCAAACACCATTGCTCCCTTCGTCTAGTGGCCCAGGACGTTGCCCTCTCACGGCGAAAACCGG
>CAYTIZ010000061.1:10623-11392 GCA_964437885.1 uncultured Enterobacteriaceae bacterium | reverse complement strand
TTTACGACCCTTCTTAAGATTCATATACCTTCTTTTATGAACTTTAATTTTCCAATAACATTAATACAGCATTAGAAGTGAATAAAAAATTTGAAAAATTACGGTATGTAAAACTAAGTATTTGATTAATTTAGTGCCGAAAAGAGGGCTCGAACCTCCGACCTATGTGTTAGAGGCAATTGTTTAAACAGGTTCAGCTTTAGTATCAGCAATTAATAAGGCAAATTCAGGATCAATGTCAGCAGGAATCTTTATCCAGACCTGATGCCCCGAACCTGGAGCAATATCGATGGACTTTCTATGCTTATCTTCCATATATTCAAGAATAAACCGACAATTACCTGTAGGCAGCATGAGTTCCACCTGATTTCCGACAATTAATTTATTTTTCACTTCTATCTGCCACATTTCGCTTTCAGCATCGTGCGAGATAAATTCACCAGCAAATCGCTGAGTATAATTATTAGAATTGCCCGATTGATAATTCTGATATTCATTGGGGACATGACGTCGATAAAAACCTTCTGTGTAACCTCTATTCGCCAGACCATCCAGAGATTCCATCAAGCCAAAATTAAAAGGGCGACCAGCAAGTGTGTCATTAATTGCCTGACGATAGATCTGGGCGGTTCGTGCAGCATAAAACCAGGATTTGGTACGTCCTTCAATCTTGAGTGAATCAATACCAATTTCTGTTAATCGTTGTACATGTTGCACGGCACGCAGGTCCTTTGAATTCATAATATAAGTGCCGTGTTCGTCTTCTTCA
>CAYTIZ010000061.1:0-10605 GCA_964437885.1 uncultured Enterobacteriaceae bacterium | reverse complement strand
TCACCAGGTCTTTCCCGTTCTTCAAGTAAATACGCCTGCTCTGGATTTTCAGAACATATTTTTTCATATTCACCCGTTTCTGTTTCCTGAGCATCATGCAAATTATATTTCCAACGACATGAATTGGTACATGCACCCTGATTAGCATCACGGTGATTAAAATAACCAGACAATAAACAACGCCCGGAAAAAGCGATGCATAAAGCGCCATGGACAAACACTTCTAATTCCATATCCGGACATTGTTGTCGAATATTTTCAATCTCGTCCAATGATAATTCTCGGGATAATATTACTCGTGAAAGACCCATTGACTGCCAGAATTTTATCGCTGCTGAGTTCAACGTATTGGCTTGTACTGAAAGATGCACTGGTATATCCGGCCATTTTTCCCTGACTAACATAATTAATCCCGGATCGGCCATAATCAAGGCATCCGGCTGCATATTAATAATCGATTCCATGTCGCGCAGGTAATTTTTTACCTTATTATCATGTGGTAGCAAATTACTGGCGATGAAGAACTTTTTCCCTGCATCATGTGCTTCGGAGATGCCTTGTTTTAGTATTTCAGCAGAAAAATCATTGTTACGTACACGTAGACTATAACGTGGTTGACCGGCATAGACTGCATCGGCACCATAGGCAAATGCATAGCGCATATGCTTGAGTGAACCCGCCGGAGAAAGAAGTTCTGGAGCAATCATAGAATCAGTAGATATTGGTTTACTAAATTTTGAAGTACAAAAGGTAGGTTTTAATTCTGAGTGTATTTTTAAAATGTCCTCAAGAACATTTTGAATCCCCGCAATTTAGACAAGTCAAACATCCATCCATCATAATCATGGCCTTGGTTAAACATTTTTTACACAGCTCTGCGTTTTCAGGATAATCACTCTGACTATTATCAACATCTGACAAATGTTGTTCATGTTCTGCACGTTTTTCCGCAATGAATTTTTTTTGATACTCATCCAGATCATCACTTTTAAGAAGGCCAATAATACGTAAATGGTTTTCCAGTACATCACCAATCTCAGCCACAAGTGAAGGCGCAAATTTACCGCCTTTTTTAAAATAACCACCATGCGGGTCAAACACCGAACGCAATTCTTCAACCAGAAAAATCACATCACCACCCTTTCTAAAGACAGCGGAAATAATCCGAGTTAAGGCAACAATCCACTGAAAATGATCCATATTCTTCGAGTTAATAAATATCTCGAACGGACGACGTAATTCATGTTCTGTTCCAGCATTTAATACGACATCATTAATCGTGACATACAACGCATGCTCAGATAAAGGCGTCATAATCTTATATGTTGAACCCAGAAGCATTTCCGGGCGTTCCAGCTTTTCATGCATCTGTACGACATTATTACGATCTTCTGCGCGCCGCTTGTTATGGTTATCTGATGACAGGCTTTCCTCTTCACCTTCTTTGACAACAATATATTCAGTGATTTTTTTATCTATTTTAATCGTCATCATCTTTCCCCAAACTAAAACTTGCCGTAATAGCCTTCTTTCAAAGCATCATACAAATTGGCAGCAGTATGAGTCTCACCATCGTATTCAATCTCTTCGTTGCCTTTCACCTCAATAACATCACCATTTTCTAGCGTGAATTTATATTTTGTATTCTCCAAATCCTGCTCTTTAACAAGTACACCCTGGAAAACTTCAGGATTAAATCGAAACGTCGTACAGCCTTTTAATCCCTGCTCATAGGCATAGCGATAGATGTTTTTAAAATTTTCATAATCATGATCTGTTGATACGTTGATTGTTTTAGAAATCGACGAATCAATCCATTTCTGTGCAGCAGCCTGAATATCAACATGCTGTTCTGGCGTGATCTCATCACTCGTTATAAAGTAATCTGGCAATTGTTCTTCTGCTTTACCTGAGTCGGGAGACGCATTTGCATTAATCAGTTCGCGATAAGCTAGTAGCTCATAAGAAAAAACATCTACTTTTTCTTTACTCTTTTTACCTTCGCGAATAATGTTACGTGAATAATGATGTGCAAAGCTAGGCTCGATACCATTGCTTGCATTATTTGCCAGCGATAATGAAATCGTTCCCGTTGGAGCTATTGAACTATGATGTGTATAACGCGCGCCAACTTTTTCCAGTTCATCTATTAGCTCAGGTTCGATTTCTTTTATCTTCTGCATATAACGGCTGTAACGCATGAGTAAAGTCGAACCTTTAACTTCCTGCCCCAGTTTATAACCATCCTCTTTCATCTCCGGTCGCAGACGTAACATATCGGCTGTTACTTCAAACATTTCATCCATAATAGGTGCGCAACCTTTTTCTTTTGCTAACTCAAGTGCCACTTGCCAACCGCTTATTGCCAGATTTCGACTAACATCCTCGGTAAACTTTATTGACTCAGGTTCGCCGTACTTCATTTTTAACATAGTTAACGTTGAACCAAGCCCAAGGAAACCCATTCCATGACGACGCTTGCGAACTATTTCATCTTGTTGTTTTGATAAAGGTAAGCCATTAATTTCAACAACGTTATCCAGCATGCGTGAAAACACACGTACAACTTCATTAAAGTTATCCCAATCAAACACAGCATTATCACTAAACGGGTTCAAAACAAAACGAGTCAAATTAATAGAGCCGAGCAAACAGGCACCATAAGGAGGTAATGGTTGCTCACCGCAAGGATTAGTTGCACGAACATTCTCACAGAACCAGTTATTATTTTGTTCATTGACGCGATCAATCAGGATAAAACCTGGCTCTGCGTAATCATAAGTTGATGACATAATCGCATCCCACAAACGTCGTGCTGGAATGGTTTTATGGATCCTGCATGCCACCAGACCTTCATCATTTAATATATAACACTCCTTTACTGGCCAATCACTCCAGATAACTTTATTCGTGTCACCAAGATCAAGCTTTTGTTCAGTAGCTTCCTTTTCTTGAATAGGGAAAATGAGTTGCCACAAGTCATCATTTTCAACTGCCTGCATATATTTTTCTGATATAAGCAGAGAAAGGTTAAATTGTCTTAAACGCCCGTCTTCACGTTTAGCCCTGATAAAGTCCAAAACATCAGGATGACGTATATCAAACGTTGCCATTTGTGCACCACGACGACCACCTGCAGAAGAGATGGTAAAACACATCTTGTCATAGATATCCATGAAAGACATTGGCCCTGAGGTAAAAGCTCCCGCACCCGCAACATAATCACCTTGTGGTCGTAGTGTGGAAAATTCATAACCAATACCACAACCTGCTTTTAACGTAAGCCCTGCCTGATGTAGTTTTTGCAGAATATCATCCATAGAGTCATGAACAATTCCAGATACTGTACAGTTTATCGTTGATGTATGCGGTTTAAATTTTTCTGCTCCAGCATTAGAAATAATACGACCCGCAGGGATTGCACCAATTTGAAGTGCCCAAAGGAATTTCTCATACCAGTAATCGCATTTTTCTTTATTTTGTTCGAGATCAGCAAGAGTACGAGCGATACGAATATAAGTATCATTGATTTCATGATCAACGATAGAGCCATCTTTATGCTTGAGACGATATTTTTGATCCCAGATATCGAGCGAAGTCGATTGGAATGGGATTTTACCTTCGCTTCCAGAAACTGCTTTTAAAATTTTTGCGTCTTTAGATTTCATTCTGCCTCATGAAAAATAGAATCATCAAACTTTTTAAAAATAGCCACATTTTTATGAAATAAAATCAATCCTGAACGTATGAATAAACAATATATAGTGTGATTTCAAAATGCTATATACAAAATAGGGGACTGAGTCTAAGGCATACGAATTTGTATAAATTTGATCTAAATCAAATTTGCAGATTTATTACATAATTTGTGAGAGCTGCCTACATAAAAAAACGGCGGCGTATTACACGCCACCGTTCGATTTTTATGGAAGCTAAAAAACTTTTCAGATTCCGACTATGTGCTAAAACAGCCTTGTTTTAACGTTTTGCTACAGGTGTTCCACCAGATCCGACTGACTCGAAACGATCCAGCATCATTACCTTAGTCCATGCATCAACGAAGTCATTCACGAATTTCTTCTTACCATCATTAGCAGCATAGGTTTCAACCAATGCACGTAACTCTGAATTGGAACCAAAGATCAAGTCAACTGGCGTGGCCGTCCATTTCATCTTGCCAGAGGCACGATCAAGTCCCTCATAAATACCAGGAAACTCTTTTGATTTATTCCATTTAGTCGACATGTCAAGCAGGTTCACGAAGAAGTCATTGTTCAGGGTTCCGGGTTTATTCGTTAACACACCGTGTTTAACTTGCCCGGCATTGGCATTCAGCGCACGCATACCGCCAACCAACACTGTCATTTCCGGAGCTGTCAGGGTCAACAAGTCTGCCTTTTCCACTAACATATCTGTCGGAGAGCCATAACTTCTATCAGTGTAGTAATTACGGAAAGCGTCCGCCTTCGGCTCCAACCATGCAAAAGATTTCACATCAGTTTGTTTTTGTGTGGCGTCGGTACGACCTGGTGTGAACAGAATCTCAACACTGTGACCAGCCTTCTTCGCTGCTTGTTCCACAGCGGCATTACCACCTACAACAATTACGTCAGCCAACGAAACTTTCTTACCACCTGAAAGTGACTTGTTAAAATCAGCCTGAACCTTTTTCAAGGTCTTCAATACTTTTGAAAGTTCGGCAGGATTGTTTGCTTCCCAATCTTTTTGTGGTGCCAGTGCAATTCGCGCTCCGTTTGCGCCACCGCGCATATCGGAACCACGAAATGTAGAGGCCGATGCCCACGCTGTTCTGACTAATTCAGGAACAGTTAAACCGGATTTAAGAATCAGAGACTCCAGTTTTTCGGCGTCATCATTACTAATTAACTTGTGATCGACGGCCGGAATTGGGTCTTGCCAGATAAAAACTTCCGCTGGAACTTCTGAACCGACATAGCGTGCATGTGGACCCAGGTCACGATGTGTCAGTTTGAACCAGGCCTTGCCAAAGGCAAGGTCAAATTCTTTCGGGTTTTTCAGAAATCGCTCGGCAGCCTTGCGAAAACCCGGATCTTTTTTCAACGACATGTCGGTTGTGAACATGATCGGCGCATGTCGTTTACCCTTGATGTGGGCATCCGGCACCAAGCTTGCCGCTGCATCATCTGTTGGAATCCATTGTGTTGCACCGGCAGGACTCTTTGTTTTTTTCCACTCAAATCTCATCAGATTATCGAGGTAGAGAACCGACCAGGCGGTTGGTGTGGAGGTCCAGGCACCTTCCAGACCACTGGTCATGGTGTCTTCAGCATTGCCTTTGCCACACTTGTTCTTCCAGCCGAAACCTTGCTCTTCGATAGCGGCAGCAGCAGGTTCTGCACCGACACATTCACCGGACTTGGCACCATGTGCTTTACCCAAAGTGTGTCCGCCTGCGACAAGTGCCACGATCTCTTCGTCGTTCATCGCCATACGGCCAAACGATTCACGCATATCCGCAGCGGCAGCGATCGGGTCATGATTACCATTTGGTCCTTCCGGATTGACATAGATCAAGCCCATCTGTACGGCGGCTAGAGGTTTTTCCAGTTCGCCTTTTTTATAGCGCTTATCGTTACTAAGCCATTTGGTTTCTGCACCCCAGTACACCAGGTCAGCCTCCCAATCGTCTGCACGGCCACCAGCGAAGCCAAAGGTTTCAAAACCCATAGATTCTAGCGCGACATTACCAGCCAGAATAATCAAATCACCCCAAGAGACATTTCGACCGTATTTTTGTTTGATTGGCCACAGTAGTCGGCGTGCTTTATCAAGGTTGGCATTATCCGGCCAGCTGTTCAGTGGCTCGAAGCGTATCTGCCCGCCATCGGCACCACCGCGACCGTCAACCGTACGGTAGGTACCTGCAGCGTGCCACGCCGATCTAATCATAAGGCCACCATAGTGACCCCAATCTGCTGGCCACCAATCTTGTGATGTTGTTAATGTTTTCTCAATATCATTTTTCAGAGCCTTGAGATCGACACTATTGAAGGCCTTAGCGTAATTGAAATCGTCACCGTAAGGATTGGACGCAGGATCATGCACACGTAGCGGTTCAAGATTCAGTTTTTCCGGCCACCAGAACTGATTCGACTTGGCCATGGTATCCGCTGCTAGCGAACTTGCTGGTGCAAATGCTGCCATTGTTACCGCTAAAGCGGTAAATAAGTGTATTGTTTTTTTAAACATTTTAGTTTCCTCTTTTTTTAAGCCTGTACTCCGCAAGGCATTAAGCGTGCCACAGTTTAGAATAAGTCTATATATCAATCAGTATTGCTATAGAAACAAAGATTTAATCATTAACAAAAAACTTTATTGCCAAACAGAGACATTCTTCCTAAGTAAATTCATAAACGATCTTGGTTGAGAATAAACATGGAAATGGTTTATATGAACCACATCTGATCGTGTAGAAATACATAAAATAAAAAAAGAGACTGATAGTTTTTGCTACCAGTCTCTCTAAAGTGTAATCCATGGATTACAATTTTGCAGGTGAACCAAGGATATCTTCGATGCTCTTCACTTCGTTGACAACCGAAACTGATTCAGAATTAACCCTTACATCAGCAACCGATTCAGCTTGAGCTCTTTCGATAACATCCTGGATAGTGATTGGTGCAAACTGGCTCTGACTAGAGATCCCGTTAGATTCAACCTGTGGTATAACACTGTTAATGCTATCTGCTGAAATTGAAGCGCTAGCAGCTAAGCCGATAACAACAGTCATTGCACTTATTACGTTAGTCATGTTTTTCATTGGTATTTCTCCTAATAAAGTTAAATAAAAATTAAAATAAATAATCAGTAGTACTGATATAGAAATACTATAGCTATTTAATTCTCGATAGCTAATTGTAATTAACAATCATTACCATTAAAATTTTATATGGGTGGTTTAAAAGGCTTTTTAGTAATTTAGTGAATACAGCAATGAATTAGTGCGACTGTACTTATCCAGGAGAAAATAATGCTATGACCATAATTAATAAAATAATGTGTCAACTTACAATAGGCGGATAAGAAAATTTCTTGGCTTTAAAATACCGCATCAGGTATTTTCGCCTCATGCAATTGAATCTGTAGCATTAATAAATGTCAGGGCAACTACAGCTCAGGTATAATTTCAATTTAACAAATTTTAGCTGACTAACACTCGTGACAATATTTAAAGTAAATAATCTGCAATGTATCCGCCGAGACAATATCTTGTTTCAGGAACTTGGTTTCATCCTTGAAGATGGTGGCTTGCTACAAATTGATGGCGTCAATGGCAGCGGCAAAAGTAGTTTGCTGCAAATGTGCATTGGTTTGATACAGGCAACTGAAGGCAACATCACATGGAATAGTGAAAATATAAATACATCCCGTTATCAGTTCCAGTCTGACATGACTTATTTTGGCCATACTAACGGTGTAAAAGCCGGGTTAACCGTATTGGAAAACATGAAAGTCATGCATGCCCTGTCCGGATCAAAAAATAATATTAATTATTCATCAATTCTTGATCAAATCGGTTTGTCTGGAATGGAGGATGTGTTATTAAGTCGTATGTCGGCAGGTCAAAATAGACGCGTTGGTTTAACCCGCATCTTTATGACGACATCAAAATTATGGCTACTTGATGAACCTTTTAATGCACTTGATAAAAATGGTAAAAAAATCATAGAACAATTAATTGTCAAACATTGCGCTGCTGGCGGCATGGTTATTTTTGCAACACACCAAACAATGGAAATTGATGGTTATCCATTGCAACATCTTCATCTAGGTGAAGACAATGCGTGAATACCTGACTATTTTTTTTGTCATATTACAGCGCGATTTAATACTCGCCTTTCGCAACAAGGCAGAGTTTGTTAACCCTTTAATGTTCTTTGTTATTGTGATTATATTATTTCCTTTAGCCTTTGGCTCTGATTCAGTATTATTAAAACAATTAACGTCAGGAATAATCTGGGTAACTGCATTGTTGGCAACCGTACTCTCACTGGAAACAATCTTCCGATCTGATTTTGAAGATGGCTCTATCGAACAACTAACATTGGCACGTTATCCACTTACCTTGTTGGTTTCTGCAAAAATCACGGCACATTGGATAATATTCGGCTTTCCCCTGCTGCTTATCGCCTTATTAACAGGTTTTGTTTTGTCATTATCAGAGCAAACGATGATGGCTCTTTTCATCACGCTTTTACTCGGCACACCTATTTTGAGTCTAATCGGCGCAATCACTGTTGCCTTAACAATTGGCTTACGAGGTGGTATGTTACTCAGCTTATTAATTTTACCCTTGTACATGCCCGTTCTAATTTTTTCCATGCTAGCTGTTCAAAACGCATCCATAGGCCAATCTATCGCTGCCGAAACATATTTTCTGGGCGGCATGCTTGTGCTTGCCATTACGCTGGCACCGATAACAACAGCCGCAGCATTAAGAATAAGGTTAAGCTGATGAGCCTCTATAAAACCTTACACAGGTGGTTTCACCAATTTGCATCACCAAAGTATTTCTATGATATTTCTCACACTATTTCGCGCTGGGTAGCTATTATCTGCATTATTTGTTTCGTCTGTGGTCTTTATGGCGGTCTGGTATTAGCTCCGGCAGATTATCAACAAGGCGATAGCTTCAGAATTATCTATATCCATGTCCCTGCCGCATGGATGTCGCTCCTTGTCTATATGGTCATGGCCATATCGGGTGGCATTGGTCTCATCTGGCATATTAAATTGGCTGAAATCGTTGCCCGAAATAGCGCGCCAATTGGTGCATCTTTTACTTTTCTTGCCCTTGCTACTGGTGCCATCTGGGGCAAACCAATGTGGGGGGCCTGGTGGGTTTGGGATGCCAGATTAACTTCAGAGCTAATATTATTATTTCTCTATCTCGGTTACATTGCATTACAATCTGCTTTTGAAGATCGCAGAGTAGCAGCACGTGCTGGAGCTATACTGGCACTGGTTGGCATAGTAAATATCCCAATCATTCATTATTCAGTGGAATGGTGGAGCACCCTGCATCAAGGGCCAACTATTTCAAAGCTAGATAAGCCTTCAATTCATTTGAGCATGCTGATCCCCTTATTATTTATGGTATTAGCATTTAAAACTTTTTACATAACAAGCCTTCTAATAAGAGTGCGAACAGAAATTCTGGAATACGAATGCAATACTTCATGGGTCAAACAATTACTGAGAAATCATGATAATGTCACTAACTGATTTTTTATCTATGGGCGGTTACGCTACTTATGTCTGGTCGTCATACGGCATTTGCGCTGTTGTTTTGATATTAAACATAATTTTACCTTTAATCAGAGAACGCAAAATAATGCGCGACTTTCAAAAACGCTTGTCTTCCGAAAAGGATAATTAACAATGACGCCAAGAAAAAAACGTATTGCCATTGTCTGCTGCATTCTTGCCGGTATGGCAATTGCTGCAACATTAGTCTTGACTGCTTTTGAAAAAAACCTGTTGTATTTTTACAGCCCAACTCAGATTGTCGCTGGTGAAGCTCCGACAGAACGATCATTTCGTATAGGTGGATTAGTATTAGCAGATAGTGTCAAACGAAACACTGATAATCTCGAAGTTAGCTTTATCCTGACAGATACTATTAATCAAATTGAAGTAACTTATGACGGTATACTTCCTGATCTGTTTCGAGAAGGTCAGGGCATAGTTGCTAATGGTAAACTTGAAGCCGGCAAACTATTTAAAGCCGAGCAAGTCTTGGCCAAGCACGATGAAAACTATATGCCGCCAGAAGTTGCGCAAGCACTTGAAGAAGCGGGCGCTGAAATTCCAGAAAGCCATGATGCAGCAGCACAATGATTCCTGAATTAGGCCATTTTGCTTTAATCGTGGCCTTGGCCATGGCGATAGTGCAGACCATCTTTCCTATTATCGGTGCAGCTAACGGCAATCAAGCATGGATGGCATTAGCGCGTCCTGTCGCACGTTTGCAATTTTTATTTCTCAGTATTGCTTTTTCTATTCTCGTATATTCATTTTTAGCAAATGATTTTTCCATTGCCTATGTAGCAAACAATTCAAATTCGTTATTACCGGCAAGGTATCGTTTCTCTGCTGTTTGGGGAGCACATGAAGGCTCTTTATTATTATGGGTATTAATTCTTAGCTTATGGACAACAGCAATAACCTTTTATAGTCGTCGATTACCCAATTATTTTTTAGCCCGTGTCATTGGTGTTATGGGTTCGGTTAGCGTGGGCTTTTTGTTATTCATGATATTAACCTCAAATCCATTTGATAGACTTTTTATCATCCCTGCTGATGGCGCAGATTTAAATCCTTTATTACAAGACTTCGGACTGATTATTCATCCGCCTATGTTATACATGGGTTATGTTGGTTTTTCTGTCGCATTTGGTTTTGCTATTGCTGCATTACTTGGTGGCAAGCTTGATGCGACCTGGGCCAAATGGTCGCGACCATGGACTATTCTTGCATGGGTGTTTCTAACTGCTGGTATTGCTTTAGGTAGTTGGTGGGCCTATTACGAATTAGGTTGGGGTGGTTGGTGGTTCTGGGATC
>CAYTIZ010000060.1:0-11436 GCA_964437885.1 uncultured Enterobacteriaceae bacterium | reverse complement strand
GTTACGGATTGGATTTGTCGTAGAAGGTGCTTTGGGCAGGCCGGCAATCATTGCTATCTGCGATAAATTTAAGGAATTGATATCAGTCCCATAATAAACCTGAGCGGCAGCTGCGACTCCGTAAGCTCTTTGTCCTAAATATATTTTATTAAGGTAAAGTTCCAGAATGGCATTCTTACTGAGTTCGCGCTCAATCTTAAAGGAAAGAAATATTTCATTTAATTTTCTGAGGTAGGTTTTTTCACGGCTCAGAAAGAAATTTCTGGCGACTTGCATTGTTATTGTACTGCCACCTTGTTTTTTTGAACCTGTTTTAATTAAAGAATAGGCGGCTCTGGCTATGCCTTGCCAATCAACACCGGGATGAACATAAAAGCGATCATCCTCTGCTGCTAAAAATGCTTCAATTAATTTTGCTTGTACATCATCTATATGTATTGGTGTACGGCGCTTTTCTCCAAACTCGGCAATGAGAGATAAATCCGAACTATAAACACGTAAAGGAACTTGCATTCTGACATCCTTCAATGTCTCTATGTCAGGTAGCCTAGGCAACACATATAAGGACACAATTACGACTGTAATGATGCCCAAAACCATGATTGATAGGAGGAAATTAAAGAAAAAACGCAACATCTTGTATAGATAGTATCCCAATTACCCCATATGTTCTATATTTTCACTAAATTGTAAAACTTAAGGTATTACCTTAAAAAACTCTAAAAACTGATTGTTTTTTAATTTTCTCTTGGCTATAGTAGCCAGAGTAAGTTAATGTTCTTTATACATATGACACATAACTAATGACTTCAAAAGGAAAAAATAGTGTTTTCGTTTAAGAAAAAGTCAGCTCCTATCTTAGGTGTCGATATAAGCGCAACTGCAATAAAGTTACTTGAACTTAGCCGCAGCGGCAGTAAATACCGCGTGGAAAGTTATGCAGTTGAGGCTCTTCCAGCTAATTCTGTCTCAGATAAGACTATAAACGATATTGAAGCAGTCGGCGAGGCTGTCGCGCGTGCTGTCAAGAAGGCAGGTACGCGCACCAAGCAGGCTGCTGTTTGTGTTGCAGGCTCTTCCGTTATTACTAAAGTAATTAGTATGCCGTCGGGTTTGTCTGATGATGAAATGGAGAGTCAGATACAGATAGAGGCAGATCAATATATTCCTTTCCCTTTAGAAGAAGTTGCTATGGACTTTGAGGTCATTAGCGAATCTGCGGAGGGCGCAGATAGAGTAGATGTTTTGCTCGCTGCATCACGTAGTGAAATTGTTGACAATGTTGTTGCATCTATAGAGTTGGGCGGGTTATCAGCTAAAGTTGTCGATATCGAATCTTTTGCTATTGAGAATACAATCAGCTTAATGAGTAAAGATTTCCCTGCTGGAACGTCGACAGATGCAATTGCTGTTGCTGATGTAGGTTCCGCAATTACTACATTCAGCGTTTTGGAAAACATGAAGACCTTGTACGCTCGTGAAGAATCATTTGGTGGTGCTCAGTTAACTGAAGATATACAACGTCGTTATGGCTTGTCCTATGAGGAAGCTGGCTTGGCTAAAAGACAGGGTGGTTTGCCGGATAATTATGAGCCTGAAGTATTAGAACCATTTAAAGATAATATGGCGTCACAAATAGGGCGTGCGCTACAATTTTTTTATGCATCAAGCCAAATAGCCGATATCGATGTGCTTGTTCTTGCGGGAGGATGTTCATCTATACCCGGTATTGCTGAGTTGGTAGAGTCGAAGTTAGGTGTTAAGACGATGATTGCAAATCCGTTTGCAAATATGGCTGTTGCCTCAAAAATTCCAACAAAAAATCTTACTAATGATGCGCCGGCAATGATGATTGCTTGTGGTCTTGCGTTAAGGGAGGAAAGCTAATGTCAACAATTAACTTACTTCCATGGCGCGAAGAAAAACGTAAAGAATTACAAAATCAATTTGTCATGATGCTTGGTATTGTCGCATTATTAGCTGCCGCTGCCTGGGCGGCTGTCCACTTTTATCATGTTCAATTAATTGATGTTAAAAATTCACGTATTGTTCATGTTGAACAAAATATTGCACTCGTTGATAAAAAGATTAAAGAAATAAAAGAACTGGAAAAAGAAAAAGATAGATTGTTGTCACGTATGCGTGCAATTGAGCAATTGCAGGGCAATCGACCATTAATAGTTCGATTCTTTGACGAGCTATTAACGAGTTTGCCTGAAGGTATGACAGTTACAGGTATCGTGCAGAAAGGGACGTCTATCACTATTAATGGTTTGGCTCAATCTAATGCGCGTGTTTCTTCGTTTATGAGGAAGCTTGAAAGTTCTGAGTGGCTGGCTAAGCCCAGTTTAAAAGTCATTAAGGAATCTAATGTTGGTGGTGATAAACCGGTGAATAGTTTTACGCTTACTTTTTCACAGGTTATTCCAAAGATAGAGGGGGCTGATGACGCATGAGTTTTATAGACGATATTAATAATCTGGATCCGAATAATCCAGGTGTATGGCCTGCACCAGTAAAAGCACTTTTATTTGCAATTATATTTTCTGCGATTTTGTATGCTGGTTGGTACTTTGACGTGACTAAGCAGCGTGAGGCATTGGCTGGTTTAGAGCAAAAAGAGAAAGAACAAATAGGAATTCTGGATGCGAGGCAAAAAAAGGCAGCCAATTTAAACGCGCTTAAAGAACAAATGAAGGAAATGGAGCAGTCATTTGGTGACATGGTAAAGCAATTGCCTAATAAAACGGAAGTTGCCGGTTTATTGATTGATATTTCACAGACTGGCCTGGCTTCAGGACTGGAATTTAAATTATTTCAGCCCAAAGGAGAGAGTCCTAAAGAATTTTATGCAGAATTGCCAATTAGTCTTTCTGTTGTAGGAAGTTATCATCAGTTTGGAGAATTTGTCAGTGGTATTGCGTCACTACCCAGAATTGTTACTACACATAATATTAATATTAAACCAGTGCAGGGCTCAGGAAAGAGTGATTCTCCTTTATTACAGATGACAGCAATTGCAAAAACATATCGCGCACTTGAAGAAGAGAATTAAAAAATGAAATCTTGTATTCAGATAAATAGATTCATTCCGGCAATTATATGCTTATCGGCTATTAGTCTTCTTTCGGGTTGTGTCTCAAGAGACATTAGTGACCTTGAAAACCAGGTTTCTGAAATTATGGCAAGACCAGGTGGCCGTATAGAACCTTTGCCTGAAATCAAACCTTATGAAGCATATGCGTATCGTTCTGGCAAAGAAGACATGCGCAATCCATTCAAGTTATTTTATGTTATTGAAAAGCCAGACATAACAGACACATCGATAGTGGATGATGGTTTGACAGAAGAAATGGAGCGTGAGATTAGAAATCGAAATCGTGAGGAACTTGAGCAATTCGAACTTGATAGTCTTCGAATGGTTGGAACTATCGATAATGAAAATAACAATTGGGCTATCGTCCTGGATCCTAATGGTGTTGTGCACCGTGTGAAAGTAGGTAATTACATTGGTGGGAATATAGGAAAGATTATTAATATTTACGAAGATCGAGTTGATCTGAGAGAAATTATACAAGATAGCGGTGGTCGATGGGAAGAACGGGAGGCAGCACTTGCTCTGATAGAAGAAGAGTAATCTGATTACGAGGTATTAAAAATGCTTACCAGTAAAAGATTTAAATTTAATTTCAAAGGTTATGAAGCCATGAAAACCAAATTAGAAAATTTAACATACATAATATTGCTTGCAGGCCTGAGTTTGGTTAGTGGATCTGTCTATGCTATTTCATTAGATAATGTCAGCTTTGCATCACTACCTGGTGAGCGAGTACAAATTAAATTGACGCTGTCAGAGGCGTTACCCGCTGATCCTCTAAATTTTACTATAGATAACCCGGCAAGAATCGCAGTAGATTTTCCAAATACATCATTGAACCTGGCCGAAAAGTCTCAGACTATAGGTATAGGTATGGCTAATAGTTTTAGTGCTGTTGAGGCAGCAGGGCGTACAAGAGTTGTAATTAATTTGACACGTTCAGTTTCATATAGCATGGCTGTAGAAGGTAACTCCGTGGTATTAAATCTGGAGAGTGGTGTAGCGTCATCATCTGGGTCAAGTGTATCGGCTTTTTCACCAGCAGGAAGTATTGAAGATATTGATTTTCGTAGAGGTGATAATGGTGAAGGACGAGTTATTGTTAAGTTGTCAGATCCTTCTATAGCAATAGACATGGGGATAGAAGCAGGAAAGGTAGTGATAGACTTTCTCGATGCTCAATTACCTTCTAATCTCGATAGAAAACTGGATGTAATTGATTTTGCGACTCCAGTAAAGGAAATAGACACTGTTGCAAGTGGCAACAATGTAAGAATGACTATATCCGCTGTGTCAGAAGATTATGACCATCTGGCTTATCAGTCTGAAGATCAGTACATAATTGAATTTAAGCCTTTAACCAAAGCAGAAAAGGATGAACAGAAAAAAGATAAATTTGGTTATACAGGCGAACGTTTATCACTTAATTTCCAGAATATTGAAGTCAGGGCAATATTGCAGTTGATTGCAGATTTCACTGGCTTAAATATGGTCACTAGTGATTCGGTTAGTGGTAATGTGACATTGCGCTTAAAGAATGTGCCATGGGATCAAGCGCTTGATATTATTTTAAGATCGCGTGGTTTAGGTATGCGTCAAAGTGGCAATGTGATTATGGTTGCGCCTTCAGAAGAGCTTGCAGCTCGTGAACGCCTGGAACTTGAATCAAGTCGTCAAGTTGAAGAATTGGCGCCATTACATACCGAATTCATACAGATAAATTATGCTGCGGCTGCTGATTTAATGGCTTTGATACAAGCAGATGAAAATAATTTACTGACTGAAAGAGGCAATGTTTCTATTGATACGCGAACGAATACACTAATTATTCAAGATATTTCATCTAGCCTTGAAGCGGTTAGAGGCTTAATTTCTGAGCTTGATGTACCAATAAGACAGGTACTAATCGAATCGCGTATTGTTAATGCGGATGAATCTTTTGCTAAAGATATTGGTGTACGCTTTGGTTATAGTAAACAGACTAAACAGGGCACTAGTGATCGAGCAACTATTGGCGAAGGCGGCGCAGCCCCGTTTGTTGCAATCGGTGGTGGTCAGGCCGGTAATGTGGATTTTGGAGGTACTACTACATTTAATAATGGTACCAATGAAAATCTAATTGTTGATTTGCCTGCCATTCCTGGAGATGCCACAGCATTAGCATTAGCCATTGGTAAAGTGGGATCGTTTCTATTACAACTGGAATTGTCTGCTTTGATTGCAGAAGGTCGAGGTGAAGATATCGCAAGCCCACGTGTAATTACGGCTAACCAACATGAAGCAGTTATTGAATCTGGTGTACAGATACCTTATCAGGAAGCATCATCAAGTGGCGCTACTACCACGTCATTCCAAGATGCGGTCTTAAGCTTACGAGTTACACCACAAATTACCCCGGATGATCGAATCATAATGGATTTAGCAGTTAACCAGGATACATTGAGTGGCACGGTTGTAAATGGTGTGCCAGCTATCAATACACGTAGTGTTTCAACTCAGGTATTGGTTCAAAATGGTGAAACTGTAGTTTTAGGCGGTGTATATACATCATCGGATAGAAAATCTATTGATAGAACGCCATTCTTTGGCGACTTACCATATGTTGGATTCTTATTTAAGCGGACTGATATTAATAAAAGTAAAAGCGAGTTGCTGATTTTTATTACTCCGAAAATCCTGAAGGACAGTCTTACTATCTAATAATAATAAAACACGTTTCAAAATTTAGGGATGTGCCCATTGGGTTACATCCCTTTTTTGTTTTTATAGCAGCAATACATGGTTACTTAAGTTATTCTATTCAGAATCTAGAATAAACATTTATTTTTAACAGTGAGTAAGTCTAATAACATATTTTTAATTGGACCAATGGGAGTAGGCAAGACTACCATCGGACGACAGTTAGCAAAAAAATTATCAAATAGGTTTTATGATTCTGATCATGAAATTGAACATCGTACAGGTGTCAATGTACCTTTAATTTTTGAGATTGAAGGTGAAGAAGGGTTTAGACAACGTGAATCTCAAGTGCTCTCTGAATTGGTCTTATTAGAAGATATAGTATTATCTACAGGAGGAGGTTCAGTTTTGGATCCTGTTAACAGAAGAGCGTTAATAGATAATGGCACTATTATTTATCTGAAATCAACAGCTGAAAAATTATTCAAGAGAACGGCTGATGATAAGCGGCGGCCTTTACTTCAAACTGATGATCGATTAGAGCAAATAAAACAAATTTTAGATAACAGAGAACCAATCTATATTTCCATGGCAGATGAAGTAATTGATACTAATGATATGAGTATTAAACAGATAGCTAACAAGATAATAAAATTAATTGAAACTAATGAAAGTCATTGAAGTTGATCTAGCTGAACGTAGTTATCCAATTTACATTGGGAAATCTATCCTGTCTGATCAAATGTTATTTGAGCAGCATATTACTAGTAATCAAGTTTTGATTATTACAAATGAAACGGTAGCACCTATATATCTGCAGTTAGTAAAAAACCACTTAAGTAACGTAGATTGCGAAACACTAATATTGCCCGATGGGGAAACTACCAAGTCACTTGATAGTTTAAATCTAATAATCACCCGTCTAATGGAAAAAAAATACAATCGAACCTGCATATTAATTGCATTAGGTGGCGGCGTGATAGGTGATTTAACTGGTTTCGCTGCTGCATGTTATCAACGTGGTGTTAAGTTTATGCAAATACCAACGACACTACTTGCTCAGGTTGACTCCTCAGTCGGTGGTAAAACAGCGGTTAACCATCCTCTAGGTAAGAATATGATAGGTGCTTTTTATCAACCATGCGCCGTTATAGCTGATACAAAAGTTCTATCCACATTGCCTGAAAGAGAATTCTCAGCGGGATTAGCGGAAGTTATTAAATATGGAATTATAAGGGACAAAGAATTTTATGATTGGCTTGAAGATAATATCGAGTCAATCATGAAACGCGATGATGCAGCGTTAGAATATACAATCGAACGTTCCTGTATTAATAAAGCGGAAGTTGTTGCAGAAGACGAAAGAGAATCTGGCATTAGAGCAACACTAAACTTGGGGCATACATTCGGACATGCTATAGAAACAGCCCTTAATTATAAGGGATGGCTGCATGGTGAAGCTGTTGCTTGTGGAATGTTAATGGCCGCTGATTTGTCTATGCGACTAGGATTAATAGAGCAAGACAAGGTGGATAGGATTCATTTACTTTTAGAACGAACCAATTTGCCAACGAAGATTCACAAAGATGTAAAGCTAGAGCAAATGCTTGATAACATGAAAGTTGATAAAAAATCTCGAGATGGTGTTTTATACTTAATTTTGTTAAATGATATTGGAAATGCAATTATTAGTTCTGATTATACGGAGCAAGCATTAAAGGAAACGATCAATCACTTTCTAGTGAGAGTGTAACAGTGACAAACGAGTTAGCAATTTATGCTGCAAACTCTAATAACTCAAAAGGGCGGGTGCATCAGGATGATGGCGCTGAATATCGTAATGAGTATCAACGAGATCGCGACCGTATTATCCATTCCTCAGCATTTCGTCGTCTGGAATATAAAACCCAGGTATTTGTAAATCACGAAGGTGATATGTTTCGCACTCGATTAACGCATTCAATTGAGGTTGCGCAAATTGGCCGAACAATTGCTCGTGCATTAAACGTAAATGAAGATCTGACAGAAGCAATATGTCTGGCACATGATCTTGGACATACTCCATTTGGACATGCAGGTCAGGATGCATTAAACGCCTGTATGCAGCAATATGGTGGTTTCGAACATAATCTACAATCTTTAAGAATTGTTGACTTGCTAGAAAGACGTTATGCAAATTTCCCAGGCTTAAATTTAACATTTGAAACAAGAGAAGGAATCTTAAAGCATTGTTCAAAAAATAATGCCTTAACGCTAGGTGAAATAGGTGAGCGCTTTATCAATAATGAAAAGCCAGGGATTGAAGCACAGATAGCAAATATTGCTGATGAAATTGCTTATAATAACCATGATATTGATGATGGATTAAGGGCGGGTTTGTTAAATATAGAAGCATTACGTAGTTGTGAGCTTGTTGATATCCACTACAATAATGTTAAAAAGAAATGGCGGGATTTAGACGATAGTCACTTGCGCCATGAAATCATTAGAAGAATGATTAACTACGTTGTCAGTGACCTTATTGAAACAAGTGTAGCCTTGATTGAAGACGTGAAACCCAATGATATAGACGTAGTGAGAAAATGTGGTAAGTCGCTAATCAAGATGAGTAAAAAAACTGAAGCTATGCATAAACTTTTGAAAAAGTTTTTGCATGATAATTTATATCGACATGAACGTGTTAATAGTATGGCCGAGCAGGCAAAAAAAACAGTAGATTTTTTATTTAATGCCTACATGAATAAAACGGAATTATTAACGGATGAAATTCAGAAAGCTATAAAATCAGATTTAGAGAAACAAGATAGTTTAAAAGTTGCAAGATTAATTGCAGATTATGTTGCCGGAATGACAGATAGGTTTGCTTTTTCAGAACATGAACGAATTAGCAGTAACAATGCATAATTATTAATGCAAAAGATCTAACTATAATATTAACGATGTAATGACCAAACTGATTTATGGCTGAACAAAATCAACTGAATCGTTTTATTACACCGGAATTAACGCACCGTATAGAACTTATTTTACACTTGCTGGAATACAGCAATAAGCTTGTTATTGTCAAAGGAGAGCCTGATTCAGGCAAGTCTACTTTCTATAAAGAATTAATCGGTCAAGAAGAGTCAAATTTAATAATAAGAAATTTGATACTGAGTATAACCACAAAAACAAGTGATATTTTCAGAGCATTAATTGATGGTTCTGAGCGTGATGGATTACAAGAGACAGAATATAGTCAGGCAGACTTAAATCAATGGTTAACTCGTTGTCAAAACAAACAAAAAATTCCTGCATTACTCATAGACAATGCCGATCTGTTAGATGATGGTTTGATTCGTTATTTGTTTGAAGTTCTGGAAAACTCAAATAAAGATTCTGTTCTTCATCTCTGCTTATTTTGTGAAACCTCATTTCTGGAACGATTGGAAGAGTTTGGAATAAACCATGATGATTCGGATAACCTTCATATTATTGAAATGCCAAGTTTGAGTGAAAAGCAAACTGAGCAATACATTCATAATAATTACCCTACGGAAAGTTCTTCGGAATTGAATTTGTTTGATGAAAAAACGATTAAGCAGATACATCGTATATCACATGGATTACCAGGTAGAGTGAATGCATTATGTGAACAATATCTTAATGATCCGGCAAAAAAATCAGAGGTTATTGAAGAGAAGCCTTCAATAAATATCAAGGCAATATTATTAAAAAATAAGTTAATAATATTGGTTGTCGTGTTATTAGTGTTCCTGTCGGTTGGTGTAGCAACGCTATTGCATCAAGCAGAAAAAGAAGATGTAAAACAAACAATCAAGTTGGAACTGCCAAAACTAAATGAAGAGCGGGAAAAACAAAATGATATTGTTGAAATAGAAGCGCCACAAGAACTCGAGCCGGAACCGGTGACAATTGAAGAGCTATCGCCACCTGTTATTCCTGAGATTGCAAATGATCTGAATAATAAGTCAGAAGTGTTGGTTTATAATTCGCAAGGTAACCTTGTTGCTAAAGAGTCTGATTTGGAAGCAGTTGTTGTAGAAGAAGAAACTGTGGAAGAAGAGATTATTGAGGAGAGAGTCCCGTTTAATGACGCAGCTTCCAGTACTGAAAATATCGTTGAGATTATTCCTGAGCCGGAACCGGAACCAATAAAGATTCCTGAGCAAAAGTCAGAGCTCATTGTAAAAGATATTAAATGGCTAACTAAGCAAGATCCGAAAAAATATGTATTACAGTTAATCGGTGCCTATGAACAAGAGACTATCGATGTTTATTTAAAATCGTTTAAGCAAAATGATAACAAAATCATTTCTTTCACTGCTACAAACAAGGGCAAGCAGTGGCATGTTCTGATTTATGGTCTCTATCAAAATCGGGATCAAGCCGTTGCAGCGATAGAGGCATTGCCTACAAAAGCAAAATTAATGGCACCTTGGCCCAGAAGCGTGCAAAGCATCAAAGATTTACTGCAATAGCTCATCTTATTCTACTTTTATTGGTTTTTTTTGACAGAATAAAGCACTAAAAGACGTTAAGTTCTGTTAAATAGCATTAAAATACGATATATATTATAAAAAGATGCTAACTTCTTCTTTCGTGCCTTTGCGAGAATATTTAATGTTGCACCGTGACAAAAATACAGTGCTTTATTATAATTCTCCTCCCTTTTCGTGGGGGTACGGAAAGCTAGATCGGTATAAATAAGAATAATGAACAGTCCTACAGGATTTTCCTGGAATTGATTCCCCCTGACTTTCTTGGCATGTTTTCTATCCGTCATATGTACTACGAGATGGTTACACAAAATATTATGATTAAAAATTACTAGAGTGAATTCAGAATGAAGCAAGCTCCTAAGCAGCAAGGTTTATATGATCCAAAAACAGAACACGATGCCTGTGGTCTCGGTTTTGTAGCACATATGAAAGGACAGAAGTCCCACAAGATTGTCGATGACGCATTAACCATTCTTAGAAACTTAATTCATCGTGGTGCTTGCGGTTGTGAAGAAAATACCGGTGACGGCGTAGGTATTCTGATTCAAAAACCACATAAATTTTTCAAACGTGTCTGTGCCGAAATAGATATAGCTTTGCCAGAGTCAGATAGTTATGGCGCGGGCATGGTTTTCTTGCCAACTGACCCGGCGCAATCAAAACAATGTCAGGATATCTTTGAAAGAATTATTAAAGAAGAAGGTCAAACCTTGTTAGGTTGGCGAGATGTGCCGACCGACGACTCATTAATAGGCCCTAGCGCAAAAGATGGCGAGCCAACCTTCAAACAAATTTTTATAGCCAGGAACAGCGAGCTTGATGCTGCTGCATTTGATCGTAAGCTCTATGTCATTCGTAAATGTGTTGAGCATGAAATCTGGAGTTCAGACATGTCTGAACTTGGTTTGTTTTACATGTCTTCATTGTCATATCGCACCTTTGTATATAAAGGTATGTTAACCGGTTCCCAAATCGAACCGATGTTCCCTGATTTATCTGATCCTGATGTTGAATCGGCATTAGCATTAGTGCATCAACGTTTCTCAACCAATACTTTTCCTGCATGGAAACTGGCTCACCCGTTTCGATATGTCGCTCATAATGGCGAAATTAATACAGTACGTGGTAATGCTAACTGGATGCGTGCGCGTGAAGCCT
>CAYTIZ010000059.1:8237-11438 GCA_964437885.1 uncultured Enterobacteriaceae bacterium | reverse complement strand
TTGAATTGTAACTTTAATAACAGGCGCTCCCAACGCGCCATACTTCGGACTTCCCGTCCTACGCCCTTCGGGCCAGCTCACTACGTTCGCTGTTCAAAATTGCTCCCGGCAATTTTGTCAGCCACTCGGCCACCTCTCCAAATTATTTTTCACAAATTTAAACCGTTCAGATCCTAATTCAAACTCTCCAAAAATATACACAGAAAAACCACCATAATATGGTGACCTTTCAAATTAATACGAGATTTGCAACCTTAGATTTACAGGCTGCATAGGATACCCTTGCTGGGTTTCAGGGTAAAGACCAGCTGAAACACACTGAACTAATCTGATTCCTCAGATGATGAAACATCATTGATTTTTTCATGTTGTATCCGTTCATAAATTTCTTCCCGGTGTACAGCAATTTCCTTGGGTGCATTAACGCCAATGCGAACCTGATTTCCACGAATTCCTAGCACTGTAACGCTAACCTCATCCCCAATCATCAACGACTCACCTACCCGTCGAGTTAATATCAACATTTCAATTCTCCTAGTTCTTCCCTAATCACATCTATTTCCATGATTTATTAAAATTAAGTATAGCCCCAAACATTACTCAATGTTTTGTCTTTGGCTTTTATGATAATGCTTACCAAAAAAGCTCTGTGGGTACTATTTATTACTTTCTGTAATAGCTCCATTTTCCAAACCGAAAGTCGCATGTAGTGTACGAACTCCTAGCTCTAAATACTTTTCGGCCACTACGACAGAAACCTTAATTTCTGATGTAGAGATCATCTGTATATTTATCCCTTCATTTGCCAGTGCTTTGAACATAGTACTAGCTATCCCAGCGTGTGAACGCATACCAACTCCCACAACAGAAATTTTAACTATTTTATTATCACCCGATACATCCTTGGCTTTTATAGTTTTTGCCGTTTCCTTCAAAATCGACAGTGCTTTTTCATAATCAGCACGGTTTACAGTGAAAGTGAAATCTGTACTGTTATCCAGCCCCACATTTTGCACAATCATATCGACTTCTATATTGGCATCGGCTATCGGACCAAGTATTTGCGAAGCAATACCTGGCATATCAGGAACACCAACGATTGTCAGTTTTGCCTCATCACGATTGTGAGCAATACCTGATATTAATGCCGCTTCCATATTTTCATCCTCTTCGGTTATCAACGTGCCAGGCCCATCTTTGAAGCTCGATAACACACGTAAATTAACATTATATTTTCTGGCAAATTCAACTGAACGAATTTGCAATACTTTTGAACCAAGGCTGGCCATTTCCAGCATTTCTTCATAGGTTATGACTGATAGTCGCCGCGCATCCTCAACAAGTCGTGGATCAGCAGTATATACACCATCAACATCGGTATAAATTCGACACTCATCTGCCTTTAATACTGTTGCCATTGCAACCGCTGTCGTATCAGAACCGCCTCGACCTAAAGTGGTGATATTTCCACCTTCATCAATGCCCTGAAAGCCCGCAATAACAACAACTTTACCTTCTCTCAACTGCTTATGCACTCGTGCCGCATCTATATCGACAATCCGCGCTTTATTATGCTCGTTATCCGTGCGGATATGTACTTGCCCACCTGTGTAGGAAACGGCAGCTTGACCTTTTTCTTGCAGCGCCATACTTAGCAAAGCAATTGTTGTCTGCTCACCAGTTGATAACAGCACATCAAGTTCTCTTGGAATGGGTGTTTGCGTAATGTTTTTTGCAAGCGATAACAAACGATCAGTTTCACCACTCATGGCAGATACCACCACCACAACCTGATGCCCCTGTTTTTTGGTTTCTATTACTTTGTCAGCTACTGCTTGAATTCGTTCAACTGTACCAACAGAAGTCCCACCATATTTCTGGACTATTAATGCCATTCCTTTAATTTTGTCTGTACTAAAAAGCGTGCGATTCTAGCGGAAAGGCGAAGAGATAGAAATAGGAGAAATTAATTAATAGGTCTATTTTGCAAGGTTTTCAGTGGTTAATTAGATGACTAGATAATCCTCATTATTAATAAGCGATTAAAACCATTGATAAGTCAGCAATAATAAAGACAATGGAAAATTTAAACGGAAAGCTGGTTTCGAATCCACTCAGGTACTTTTTCCAGGGCATCATCCAATGCAGCGGGGTCATTACCTCCCGCCTGAGCCATATCCGGTCGTCCGCCACCTTTACCGCCAACTTGTTGAGCGACGAAATTAACTAAATCACCTGCTTTAATACGATCAGTACTATCCTGAGTAACACCTGCAATTAGGCTCACCTTGGAATCACTTACCGTTGCTAAAATAACTGCGGCTGTACCCAGCTTATTTTTAAGTTGATCGACAGTATCACGTAGAGTTTTTGCGTCAGCGCCATCGAGTGATTTTGCCAGTACTTTAATACCCGCTATATCTTCTGCCTCATCAAGCATATTTGAACCCGCACTACTTGCCAGCTTGCCTTTGAGTTGTTCCAGCTCTTTTTCCAACTTACGCGTTTTATCTAATTGCAAAGCCAGTTTGGAATCAACAGTTTCCATGTCTGTTTTTAGAAGTTCAGATATACGCTGCAATTTATCTTCTGCATTTTCAATCCAGTCTAACGCGCCCATACCAGAGACCGCTTCAATACGTCTAACACCCGACGCTATACCCGACTCAGAAATGATTTTGAATAGACCAATATCACCTGCGCATTCAACGTGTGTGCCGCCACATAATTCCGTAGAAAAATCTCCAGCAATACTGAGTACGCGTACAGTATCTTCATATTTCTCTCCAAATAAAGACATCGCTCCTGATGATTTTGCTTTTTCCAATGACATAAGCTGGATACGTGTTTCTTCGTTAGATAATATTCGTGCGTTAACCAGACGTTCTATTTCTACTAGCTGTTGCTGTGTTAATGGTTCGTTATGTGAAAAATCAAAACGTAATCGATCATCAGCAACTAACGATCCTTTTTGCAAAACATGATCGCCTAGAATTTTTCGTAATCCAGCATGTAATAAATGAGTAGCAGAATGACTACGCATGATGGCAGCACGCCGCGCTTCATCGACAGAAGCACGAACAACATCACCTACTTTTAAAGAACCGGACCGTAATGCACCCAGGTGAATATGTGATTGTCCCTGTTTCTTGGTGTCTTCTACTTCAAAGAAAATATCATTAGTAAAAAGTTCACCTTTAT
>CAYTIZ010000059.1:0-8227 GCA_964437885.1 uncultured Enterobacteriaceae bacterium | reverse complement strand
CAACCTGACCACCCGACTGCGCATAGAATGGTGTTTCTAATAAAATAACACCACCAATATCACCATGGTTTAGTGTTTTTACATTACGTCCATCTTGATAAAGCGCAATGACCGTCGTTTTTTGTTGCAGGCGATCATAACCGGTGAAAGCACTGACTAAACTATCATCCGTACCAACAGAAATACCAACATCAAACTTACTTGCAGCACGGGCGCGTTTGCGCTGTTCAGCCATAGCCTTATTGAAGCCGTCCATATCGATTTTTAGATTTCTTTCACGCGCTATATCGGCAGTAAGGTCGACTGGGAAACCAAAAGTATCATAGAGACGAAAAACATCTTCGCCTTCGATTACATTACCTTCCGTCTTTGCAGTAATGTCATCCAGTACTTTTAAACCTTGTTCCAGGGTTTCAGCAAAACGTTCTTCCTCACTTAGTAAAACCTTTTCTATTTGTGCTTTTGAATGTCTTAATTCTGGATAAGCTTCACCCATTAATTGTTCGAGAATATCAACCAGCTTATAAAAAAATGATGTTTTAAAACCTAACTTATTTCCATGACGAATAGCACGGCGAATTATTCGACGTAAAACATAACCTCTTCCTTCATTCGAGGGAATAACACCATCATTGATTAAAAAAGAACAGGAACGAATATGATCAGCTACAACACGACTGGAAGTAATATCAATATCATCATTGCCAACAAGCTCTTTTATTACCTGAATGATTTTTTCAAACAATTCGATTTCAAAATTATTATGCACATTTTGCATCACTGCCGTGATACGTTCGAGACCCATGCCTGTATCAACCGATGGATGCGGAATTGGCTTTAGGGTGCCGCTGGAATCACGATCATATTGTGTAAACACCAAGTTCCATATTTCAACATAACGATCCAGATTAGCATCTTCGGTTCCGGGTGGGCCACCGGGAACATCTTCACCGTGATCATAAAAAATTTCACTACAAGGGCCGCAAGGTCCAGCATCACCCATCGACCAAAAATTATCTTCGGCACCACAACGACTAAAGCGATCGGGAGACACGCCTATTTCTTTTAACCAAATATCTGCTGCTTCATCATCATCTTCAAATACCGTTATCCATAATTTGGATTCCGGGATTTTTAAAATTTCAGTTAAATATTCCCAGGCAAATGCAATCGCTTCCTTTTTGAAGTAATCACCAAAACTGAAGTTACCCAACATTTCGAAAAAAGTGTGATGCCGTGCGGTATAACCAACGTTTTCCAGATCATTATGTTTACCACCAGCGCGGACACAACGTTGCGATGATGTCGCACGATTGTAGTCGCGTTTTTCCCTGCCTAGAAACACATCCTTGAACTGCACCATGCCAGCATTAGTAAACAAGAGTGTTGGATCGTTCGACGGAACGAGCGAACTACTAGGTACTATTTCATGTCCTTTCGACTGGAAATATTCCAAAAATGATTGGCGAATATCGTTGCTGGTTTTCATTATTTTCTTGAGCGCTTTATACGGATAGAAATTTTATTCGCACCGATTTTTGCTCCTGCAAAATCGGCATACCGTACGTCCTGTACATAAGACGAGGCAAATATGCGCACACGACTGCATGGATGCAGGAGGTAGAGCAACGCAGGAAGCCAAAGCCGAGAAGCGGAGTTTATATCAAATAAATGAGCATTCGAGCACATATTTAATGATGTATGCGGATAAAAGATCATTCGTAGAAAGCTCTCACACTTATTTCAAAAGTTGGTTAATTAGTTCACCACTAAAACCGCGACTATATAGGAATCGCGATTGTTTTGCCTTATTTTGATAATCCCCAGGGATATTTTCACCATATTTTTTCACCCTGACCTCTTCTGCCAATGACAGCCAGTCAAACGAATCTGATTCAAGATAAGTCTCAACCAAGATTTGCTCAACTCCTCGCTGGCGCAATTCCTGATTGATCTTATTCGGCCCTTGCCCCTTGTTAATACTGTGATGTACAAAACTTTCGGCAAATCGTTCATCACTTTGTAGACCTTCACTACTAAGTGTATCCAAAAGATCTTCGATCAACACTTCATCTGCACAGCGACGCGAGAGCTTATTTGCCAGTTCCTTGCGACTATGTTCGCGCCTGCCAAGGAAGTCACATGCGCGTTGCAGGACTTCCTGGCGTTCTGTACTCAGGCGATTGCTCCTTCTTTCCCGACTTCTTCTTCCTGAGTTTTTCCAACTTCAGATTTTTCTGTATCTTCCACAGTGAGAGTTGGTAACAATTGTTCCCTTATTTGTCTCTCTAAATCTTCTGCTATGTCAGGATTTTCTTTTAGAAATTTACGAACATTTTCCTTACCTTGTCCGATACGATCTTCTTTGTAGCTGTACCAGGCACCGGCTTTATCAATAAGCTCCAGTTTCACACCTAGATCTATTACTTCGCCAAGGCGAGAAATACCTTCACCATATAAGATTTCAAACTCGGCTTGCTTGAATGGAGGGGCAATCTTGTTCTTAACAACTTTAACCCGTGTTTCATTACCCACGACTTCATCGCCTTTTTTAATCGCGCCAATTCTACGAATATCCAAACGAACCGAAGCATAAAACTTCAATGCATTACCACCGGTTGTGGTTTCAGGACTACCGAACATAACACCGATCTTCATACGAATCTGGTTAATAAAAATTACACAACAATTTGCGCGTTTAATATTACCCGTTAGTTTTCTTAATGCCTGGGACATTAAGCGAGCCGCGAGCCCCATATGAGAATCACCCATCTCACCTTCTATTTCAGCCCTCGGTACCAATGCAGCAACAGAGTCAATCACGATCATTTCTACAGCACCACTGCGAACTAACATGTCACAAATTTCCAAAGCCTGCTCACCGGTATCTGGCTGGGAGACCAGTAATTCATCAATATCTACACCCAGTTTTTCTGCATAAATTGGATCGAGTGCATGCTCTGCATCGATAAAGGCGCAGGTCTTGCCCTGTTTTTGTGCCTCAGCAATGGCGGATAAAGTTAAGGTCGTTTTACCGGAAGACTCTGGTCCATAGATTTCAACAACTCGGCCATAGGGCAATCCGCCTACGCCTAGTGCGATGTCCAGACCTAATGAGCCGGTGCTCACTGTTGGTATCGCTGTGATATTCTGGTCACCCATCTTCATAACGGAACCTTTGCCAAATTGCTTCTCAATCTGGCTTAAGGCCATTGATAGTGCTCTTTTCTTATCTTCTTCTGCATTAGCTTTAGCCATTTTTATTCTCCATTTAAACCATTAGTGATTCGATATCGCCATTCCTCTGAATAGCCATCTTGGTGATACTATAGACGATACTTTTAACTATATCAATACTTTTTACTACCTTTATATTTTTTACTATATAATATATTTTATTATACTGGTGTCTGTTTTTGTATAATTCATCTGTGTAATTAGATTTTGGATAAAATTTTATTGTGACAATGTTCAACGAAATTAAATGGGCAACGCGACAACGCCTGCAATACATAGAGCTAATGGCCTATTACACCGGTGTGGTGACACGTAGTGATGTCGCCAAGGCATTTGCTATTTCTGATGCCGCAGCAACCAAGGATCTGAAATTTTACAGCGATATTGTCCCTGAAAATCTGCTCTACAAACACGCTGTATTCGGTTTTGTACCTAGCTCTGAATTCAAAGAAGTCTTTGCAGATTTATCTCCAGCCACGGTATTACCCATGCTAGAAGCTAATTTAACCGTTGTAGGAGGACCTAATCAGAATGAATCTGTATTTGGTATCCCGGTTGAAAGCATGGCTTTACCCAGTCGTTTACCTGATAAAGCCGTACTCGCACAAATAAGCCGAGCTATACACAACAATAAAAAACTACAAGTTAGTTACCGTTCACTTTCGAAAAGAGATAGCAAGCAAAAGAGGATGATTGAACCTCATTCACTGGTAAATACCGGCTTCCGTTGGCATGTCCGAGCCTACAACGAAGATACTTTTGATTTCCGGGATTTCGTCCTTTCTCGATTTGTCAGTGCTGAATGTCAGGATACGGATGCCGAATCAAGCGCACAGTATGATGATGATTGGACAGAAATAATTTCCGTACAGTTAACGCCCCATCCGAAACTCGATGAAGAAAAACAAAGTAGCCTACTGATTGATTATGGCAGTGATGATGTCATCACCATTAAAGTACGGCGTGCATTGATCGGGTATCTATTACAACAACTCTCAGTCGACACCACCGCTGATCACGCATTAAATCCAAATAAATATCAGCTGATAGTTTTGAATCGAGATGAAATAGAGCCGTTTGCAGCTTGGGCATTCAACTAATTTAAAAGAAGCTTAAATCCAGCATGTTTTAATCAAATTAGCGGGGATTTTATCTTTAATTTTTTCATGTAATTCGGGTAATTTTGACCAATGAACACCCTGTTTGTAATGATGGGCAGTGTGATAACCCAAATTTCCTGTGGTCAAATTGAAGAAGGGATGCAAATTATTATTTGAAGCTTCAAATTCATTCTCTGTGTCCAGTCCGGCATGATGTTCGTAAGTTGCCCATGAAGTAAGCAACAGACCAATTACCATAGGCAGGACAAATAAGAATAAGCCTGCTACTGGCTTATACAAAACTAATGTTACGACAATTAAAAAGGTCAGCGCAGAATAAAACAGAAAGTCTTTTTGTGCTTTTGGATGGTATTTTCCCACTTGATAACCGCGATAATATGCCGTGCCAGCAACGTTAAAGGTGTATTCCAGTTCACCCATATGAGTCCCATCTTTCCTCTTCCAGCGGCTTTCATCTTTCGTTTGATCCATAAAATTAAGATGGTGACCCAGAACATGGTGCAGCAGCCATAGATTGGTAGTTACACCGCTATGAAGCGCATAAAAGAATTCAAGCAGGCGGTTCATAGCTTTGGATCTAAAAGTAGGTGTATGCTGATGATGATGGTTCCATGCACATATTTTCCCTTTAGGAATAATCATGACAAACCAATAAATAGCTAAAATCCAGATATTCTCACACAGGAAATAGAAACAAAAATCGATACAAGAAACTAAAAGTATAATAGCAACTGGAAGTTGATCTTCAGGGAATTTAAACATTAATTATTCTTATTTTTGTTAATCGTGATAAATAATAAAAGTACGTCTCACGCACTTTAATGTGTAGGCTGTTGGTAGATTGCCCAGCTAATACAGCAAAATATAATGCCATAGAACAATCGCATCATGAATGCTCCTGGAATTCCGCTAATCTGCTAACTTCTGCAACATATCGATTAAACCTTGCATCGCAAATAAACAAGCCTGTTCTCTTATTTTTAGACGATCACCATCAAAACAAAGGCGTGTTGCACTGCCATCTTCATTTCTTTTAGCCCAGGCAAAACAAACCGTACCAACCGGCTTATCTTCCGTACCACCATCAGGACCAGCAATACCCGTAATCGAAACACTATAATCTGCATGGCTGTTTCTTAATGCGCCTTCTGCCATAGCAATTGCAGTTTCCTCACTCACTGCACCAAATTGTTCTAATGTCTCAGTAGAAACAAATAACAATTCTTGTTTTGATTCATTTGAATAAGTAACAAAACCACGTTCGAACCAGACAGAACTACCGGGTATGCGCGTCAATATTTCTGCTAGCCCACCGCCGGTACAAGACTCGGCTGTCACTAATTTACTAGATGTTTTCAAAAACAATTCTGCAAGTTGTTCCGCTTGTTTTGTTGCGGCATCGATCATAATTTGTTCAATCTTTTTTCTCTAAAGAAAGTTTGTATCAAACAACGACAATCATCTGCAAGTACACCCTTCTCTATTTCAACTTTATGATTCAATTCTTCAGATTGCAGTAAATCAAACACACTACCACAGGCACCAGTTTTAGGATCATCGACCGCATAAACAAGTTTAATAATACGCGCATGGATAATCGCGCCCGCGCACATGGCACACGGTTCAAGCGTGACATACATAGTTGTATCGGGAAGACGATAATTGCCGATATTATTCCCCGCATCGCGTAAAGCCATTATTTCTGCGTGAGCGGTAGGATCGTTGGATGATATCGGTTGATTCCAGCCTTCACCGATTATTTTGCTTTCATAAATAATGACTGCGCCAACAGGAACCTCATCGAGCTCTTCTGCTTTTTGTGCTAACTCGTAAGCACGTTGCATCCAGTCTTCGTCATTCATTTCGAAGTGAAGCGTGAAAGGTGAAGCATGAAACGTAATGAAGTGAAATGCATAGCGAGAAAGATCAAAGTGGATTTTATAATATATACACTCGTTTCACTCTTCACGTTTAACATTTCATTTTGCTACTCCCATTCGATTGTGGCTGGCGGTTTACCAGAAATATCGTATGTCACACGAGATATACCATCGACTTCATTAATAATACGATTGGAAACATGTCCGAGAAAATCGTACGGTAGGTGCGCCCAATGTGCCGTCATGAAATCAATCGTGACCACCGCACGAAGAGAAACAACGTAATCGTATTTGCGACTGTCACCCATGACACCGACTGATTTCACCGGAAGAAAAACAGCAAACGCCTGACTTACTTCATCATATAGATTATTAGAGATAAGTTCCTCGATAAAAATGTTATCTGCCAGACGAAGTAGATCAGCATATTCTTTTTTTATTTCACCTAGAATTCTCACACCCAGACCCGGGCCAGGAAAGGGATGACGATAGACCATCGCTTTTGGTAAACCCAATTGCACCCCTAACTTACGAACTTCATCTTTAAATAATTCACGTAGAGGTTCGACTAATTCCATTTTCATAGTATCCGGTAAACCACCAACATTATGATGCGACTTAATCACGTGCGCCTTACCACTCTTAGCGCCTGCGGATTCGATCACATCAGGATAAATTGTGCCTTGTGCCAGCCATTTCATGTCTTCAAAGTCATTAGAATGTTCTTCAAATATCTTAATGAATTCACCACCAATAATCTTGCGCTTCACTTCAGGATCTTCGACCCCTTTTAATCCATCAAGAAAACGTTGCTCGGCATCAACACGAATAACATTGATACCCATATGCTCAGCAAAGGCTTCCATTACCTGATCACCTTCATTGAGCCTTAATAGACCATTATCAACAAAAACACAGGTAAGCCGATCACCTATCGCTTCATGCAAGAGTGCGGCAACCACTGAAGAATCGACACCGCCTGACAGCGCTAATAACACTTTATCATTGCCCACCTGTTCTTTAACCCGAGCAATACCATCTTCTACAATATTCTCTGTCGTCCAGAGTGAATGACAGCCTGTGACCTCGTGTAGGAAACGTTGCAGGATAGCTTGTCCCTGGGTGGTATGGGTGACTTCTGGATGAAATTGCAGGCCATAAAATTTTCGAGATTCATCTGCTATGCCAGCAATGGGAGCATTCTCTGTAGAAGCAATAATCTTGAAACCTTCGGGCAAGGTTTCTACTCGATCTCCATGGCTCATCCAGACGTTGAGTAAACCATGTCCTTCGTCATTTACCTCATCCTGAATATCTTTTAATAAATCTGAATGTCCACGTGCCCTGATTTGTGCGTAACCAAATTCACGCACGTCAGAATTAACCACTTTACCACCAAGCTGCTCAGCCATGGTTTGCATGCCATAACAAATACCCAGTACGGGTAAGCCCATATTAAAAATCAGTTCGGATGCTCTGACACCGTTAAGCTCAGTAACAGATTCCGGCCCACCGGAAAGAATGATGGCATTAGGCTTAAAATCTTTAATCGCCTGATCATCCATATCATAGGCATGAATTTCACTATAGACGCCCGCTTCGCGAACGCGCCTGGCAATTAATTGTGTGTATTGCGATCCAAAATCCAGGATCAGGATACGTTCGGAATGTATGTTAGTCATTGTCGTTATTATTATTGAAAGCTCTCAGATGAGTGCAAGACAAGGCAAAAAGAGGAGAGAAAGCGCAGCTTACATTATAGTAAGTGAGCATTTCGAACCACTTTTTAACGCAGTATTGTGCCATATGAGGGCTTTCAATTTAAGCTCGATAGTTTGGTGGTTCTTTGGTAATAGTAACATCATGCACATGGCTCTCTTTAAAACCGGCATTGGTCAAACGAACAAATTTTGCTTTTTCCCGCATCTCTTTCAAACTTGAGCAACCGGTATATCCCATTGCTGCTCTGATACCACCACAGAGTTGATG
>CAYTIZ010000058.1:0-11483 GCA_964437885.1 uncultured Enterobacteriaceae bacterium | reverse complement strand
TAAACGATACCAGGTAATTTGCCAGCGTGGCGTAGGCGGCGGCTCGCACCCTTCCCTACGTCTTCGCGCTTTTCGGCAACGAGTTCGAATTGATTCATTTTAATACTACTCCTTACTTTTTAAGGTTTTGTGTACCCCCCGATCGCGACCAGTCGGGAGAATTTACGCAAAATGACTAATCCAGAAACATTGAGCTTAAAGATTCGTCTTCTGCAATACGACGCATACTCTCAGCCAGCATCGCTGCTACGCTGAGTTGTCGAATTCGTTCACAGCTTACTGCCTCTGAGCGAAGCGGGATTGTATCTGTTACTACCAATTCATCAAGTCTTGAATTCTCAATATTCTTCACCGCATTGCCAGAAAGTACCGCATGGGTACAGTAAGCGACCACTTTTTTAGCGCCAAAATCCTTCAAAGCCGCTGCTGCATTGCATAATGTACCGGCTGTATCAACTAAATCGTCAATAATGGCGCAGGTTCGGCCATCAACATCACCGATGATATTCATAATCTCGGATTCATTCGGATTTGGCCGACGTTTATCAATAATGGCTAAATCCGTGTCATCCAGGCGTTTTGCCAATGCCCGAGCACGCACTACACCACCGACATCAGGTGAAACCACCATCAAATCCGGGTATTCATGTTTCCACAAATCACCCAGCAATACCGGCGAACCGTAGACATTATCCACAGGAATATCAAAAAATCCCTGAATCTGCTCAGCATGCAGATCAACCGTCAGAACCCTATCTACCCCTGATGCAGCAATCATATTGGCCACAACCTTTGCTGTTATCGGTACCCGGCTTGTGCGTGATCGCCGATCCTGTCTGGCATAACCTAAATAAGGAATAACTGCGGTAATGCGAGTTGCAGAGGCGCGACGGAGAGCATCGGCCATCACCAGCAATTCCATGAGATTATCATTTGTCGGCGCACATACTGGCTGCATGATGTAAACATCAAGACCACGTACATTCTCGAGAATTTCAACCATGATTTCGCCATCGCTGAACTTACCAACCGTAATCTTACCTAAAGGCATCTTCAAATATTCTGCTACCTGAAGTGCCAACTTCGGGTTCGCATTACCACTGAATATCATCATATTGGAAATGGTCATGGTGTGCTTTTCTCTGACTATTTAAAAAATATGGCTGGGGTACGAGGACTCGAACCTCGGAATGCATGGATCAAAACCATGTGCCTTAACCAACTTGGCCATACCCCAATTAATTATTTCTAATATCTACACGGATGAACTTGTTCACAATCAAGATTGTTCAGCCGCCAATCGTTCTAATAAAGGAGATCTATTGATTCCCTTTACAACATAGCCTTGCCACACATCGGGCAATTGTTCTTTAACTGCTATTGCTTCTTGCTCATCTGAAAATGGAGCAAATAAACAGGCACCTGTACCTGTTAGCTTTGCAGGAGCATATTCTGCTAACCAGTCCAGCGCTTTTGCGACCTCACTATAGTGTTTCCGCACGACAGATTCACAGTCATTTACCCCCCCTCTCTCAAGGAAGTCGCGTATTGTGATTGTCGATGTATTCCGTGTCAAATCATGTGCGTTAAATATTGTCTCCGTCGCCACACTACAACCGGGATGAATGACTAAATACCAGGACTCATCAGGCTCCATTGACGTAATATCCTCACCCACACCTTCGGCCCAGGCCGCATGAGCATGAATAAAAATGGGTACATCGGCTCCAAGCGAAAGCCCCATATCCGCTAGCTCCTTAGTAGATAAGCCACATCCCCATAATTCGTTTAAAGCAACTAAGGTAGTCGCAGCATCTGAACTACCGCCACCTAAACCTCCACCTTCAGGTATTCGTTTTTTTACATTAATATCCACGCCAAGCTGACAACCCGTTTTTTCTTTCAACATACGTGCTGCTCGAACAACCAGATCATCTTCAGCATCTACCCCTGACATTACTGAACTACGCTGAACGGTATCTGATTCCAGAATTGTGAAATCGATTTCATCTTCAAGCTGAATAAACTGAAATACCGTTTGCAAGAAATGGTAACCATCCTCTCGTCGACCGGTGATATGTAAGAATAAATTTAATTTTGCCGGAGCTGGCCATGCCGAACTTAACATCGATTAATTATCCAAAGGTGCTATTAGATTTCCCAGTTCTGAATGATTACTTTTAATTTAAGATCATCACTCTTAATAGTTAATTTTTCTGGTAACGAAACTCCATCTTGCTCGGTATATCTTGAGACACTGACATTAAAACCGGATTGTTCCATGTTCGATAGCCGCCCCTTCTCATCAAGCAAAAGTTCACTATAACTTATACCGGGTTCGGGCAGCCCTCTTACCCAGTACCTAAGACCATCTAGATGGATATCCCAACCGAGTCCTTCACGCAATATTTGTTCGGCTGTCTCGGCCATCATGATTTTATTTTTTGGACCTTTCATAACAACGCCATCAGGTGTGCCGGTTAAGATATATGTCCCTTGTCCCAAGGGGGCGATAAATCGTATTTCATAATTTGAAATAAATTGATCCCAGAGCAAGGTAACTGTTCCACTTTCCTTATCATTCTTAACGGCGACACGACCTTTGATATTCCAGGATTGGATTTCTCCCACGGCAAGCTGGTGTTCAAGCCATAATTGGGACTTTAAGCCCGCATCAATTTTAGGTAATTGAGTACATGCGCTGATCAAAGAAGTTATCAGCAATAATAGAAATAACCGAGGCCGTCTCACGGTTTAAAGCGTTCGATGACTTCCAGTAATCTATCATCCGTTGGTGTACCTTCGAGTGCGGTTTCCCATATTTCTTTTGCAGCCTGTCTATTTCCCATCACCCAAAACACTTCACCAAGATGAGCAGCGATTTCAGGATCGTTTCTCAACGCTAGTGCTTTTTGTAGAAAATCAACCGCTTCATCTAATCGTCCCAAACGATATAAAATCCAGCCCATACTATCTAATATATAAAAATCATTCGGGCTTATTTCGTAAGCACGCTTTATATAACCATAAGCTTCATCAAAACGATTCGTGCGATCGGCAAGCGTATAACCCAGAGCATTTAATGCTGTAGCATTTTCTGCATCTTCATCAAGAATAGCTTTTAGATCTGCTTCCAAAATATCCATGCGCCCCATCTTTTCAGCTAACATGGCTCGCGAGTAAAGCAAATCAGGGTGAGCTTCTTCTTTTATTGCTTTATTAAAGACATCCATTGCTTCCTGATAACGCTTTTCTTCAGTCAGTATTTCACCTTCTGCCTGTATCAGGATAAGACGATTTGTTCCTTTCGCTTTTTGTATAGCGCGAATATTGCCTAAGGCTTTTTCTATTTCACCTTGCTTGGCCAGAATCAGGCTCAAACGTATTCGCGCATCAAAGTAATTTTCTCCACCATGCACACCTTGGTATAAATCACTGGCCTTGTCTAACTCATCTCTTTCTTCAGCTATACGCCCCAGATAATAGTTGGAATCAAACACGCGCTTCTTTAGCCTGGATAATTGACTAAAATATTGTTCCGCATCATCAAGTTTATTAATTTGAAGATAAAGCAAACCAAGGGCATAAAGTACATCAACATTATCTGGCGTTTCTACATCCAAAATTTCAAACTGCCGACGCGCATCGTCAAAACGTTTTGCCTCCGTCAGTAAACGTGCATAGACTATGCGTAAATTAAAATCATCGTTCCGATCTTTTATTGCGGTTTCAATCCATTCCAGTGCTTTGCTCGCATTTCCACTTTTCTGCAATAAAGCAATATAAGTCAATGCTGCTGTGTTATTTTCAGGTTCTATTTTGAGTACTTGTTCCAGTAAATCCTGTGCACGATCTATATTACCCATGCGTGCAGAGACATTAGCAAAAGCAAACATGGCATCTGCATCAACCATATGATTTACCATCAAGCGTTCCATTAATTGCATCACGGCAATCTGATCTTCTTCACGACCAAGAAAATTCGCAATCATCCATAATTTCTGGTCAAATTTTCCTTTGGAGCCTTGCAGAATTATTTCAAGGTGATGTAAAGCCTGATCGATATCACCTTTACGTATGGTCATTACTGTCAGAACCTGATGTGCATCCGGACTTTCTGGATCTAATTCAAGCCAAAGCATTGCCGCTTCATAGGCAGCATCATTATTACGTGCATAAATCGCTATTCGTGTAGCACGTTCTACTACCGCCGGATCACGAGTCGTTTTGGCCAAATCGAGATAATTCTCAACAGCAACATCAATTTTTCCCCGCTGACCAGCTATCTCCGCAAGCAAGATCTTGAACAGAATATCTTCCGTGAGCTCAATTTTGGGTCGTTTAGGTAAAATTCGTTCGGGCTCAGGAACAACCTCTTGCGTCACAGTTTGCGAATCTGCCGTAGTATCTGAGACAATTGCCACATCTTGGGGAACACTCACACAGGCACCGAGAAAAAATAGCGGCAGCAATGCCGCTAAATAGCGTAATACTCTATGTATGGCGAATAAAGACACTCTTTCTAATCCTTCTACTGCTTTTAATTGATCATTTTGTCAGATTGGTGCTGAAAATAACACTATGTATAGTGTGCCAATTTGTAGTTCAGCGACTAAAACTACACTTAATTGATGCTTTATGAAGTAATTTGTTCCTAAAGAATAGATAAATTATGTTTATTGTCGTTTAATCTAGATCAACTAATTAGTCTTTTTTCCTTGTGTTTCACTAACTCTTGGCACAGAATTTTCATAAGTTTATTTAAATAGTAATATCATGACTATAGTAGCTTACGGCATTAATCACGCGACCGCGCCAATCGACCTTCGAGAGAAGGTGAGTTTTGGCAATGATGTCGTATCTGATGCCCTGCATGAGCTAAAAAATCAAAACGGTATCCACGAAGCTGCCATTCTTTCTACCTGCAATCGCACCGAAATTTATTGCAGCGTTGATCAAGAAAACAATCGTAATCCAATTGACTGGTTACACGATTTCCACGGTATGAGGCAGGATCAGTTAAAACCATTTTTGTACAAGCACCCTGATGAGAATGCGGTACGTCATGTATTACGAGTGGCAAGTGGACTCGATTCCATGGTGCTGGGCGAATCACAAGTATTGGGACAATTAAAAAATGCTTATAAACATGCAGTGAGTGCCGGTAGCATCGGCCATCAATTAAACCGCCTGTTTCAACACTCATTCCATGTTGCTAAAGAAGTACGAACCAATACCTCGATTGGCAATCATCCTGTCTCAGTTGCCTATGCCGCCGTTCGTTTAGCACAACAAATTTTTGGTGATTTGAGTAATCAAACCGCATTATTGATTGGTGCCGGAGAAACAATAGAACTTGCAGCTAAACATCTTCATGAAAACGGCTTAAACCGAATGATTATTGCCAATAGAACATTAGAGCATTCACAACGATTGGCTAATGAATATTCAGTCTACGCAATACAAATTGGCGATATTCCAAAACATTTGGCAGAAGCCGATATTGTTATTTCTTCTACTGCCAGCCAGTTGCCTATTCTGGGCAAAGGTGCGGTGGAAAGCGCAATAAAAGCCAGAAAACACAAACCGATGTTTATGGTTGATATTGCCGTACCACGCGATATAGAAGTTGAAGTTGGTGAGATGGATGATGTTTATTTATATAGTGTCGATGATTTAAAAGACATTGTTCAGGAAAATATGCAAAGCCGCCAAAATGCAGCAAAACAGGCAGAAAAAATAATCGATACACAAGCACAAGAATTCATGAGCTGGCTTAATTCACTTGATGCTGTATCAACAATACGTGCATTACGTGGACAAGCAGAGCAGATACAGGAAGAAGTGATCCTGAGTGGATTGAGTAAACTTCGTAATGGTGCCGACCCGGAAACAATCCTTAAAGAAACAGCAAGAACCTTGACCAATAAACTAATCCATTCTCCCAGCTCCCAATTAAGAAGCGCCAGCGCTGAAAACAGAGAAGATTTGTTACAAGCCGCTGAAGAATTATACAGTCTGAACGAACGTTCAGATAAGAAACATTAGCTAGCTGTAATAACACTCCTGAATTCATTTCAGGAGTATCCATGTTTCATACTGATTCGAGTATGATCTCCCCAACAAATAAAAGAATAAAACATGAAAGAATCTCTACATTTAAAACTGGAAAAATTACTGGACCGTCAGGAAGAACTGGATGGTTTGCTCTCTGATCCAGAAATTATTAACAACCAGAATAAATTCCGTGAATTGTCAAAAGAGTACGCTGAAGTACGTCCTATTGTTACTTGCTTTAACGAGTATCGTCAAACTATTGATGACATCGAAAATGCAAAAGAGATGTTAAAAGACAATGACAAAGAGATGCAGGAGCTAGCTACAGAAGAACTTAAACAAGCAGGAGAAGATCACGCCCGTCTCGATAGCGAACTACAAGCATTATTGCTGCCGAAAGATCCTGCTGATAATAACAATATCTTTTTAGAAATACGTGCTGGCACCGGTGGCGAAGAAGCGGCACTTTTTGCTGGTGATTTAATGCGTATGTATTCGCGTTATGCTGAAAACAGAGGATGGAAAATAGAGCGTATCAGTGCTGCGGAAAGTGATCTTGAAGGTTATAGAGAAGTCATTATGCGTATTATTGGTGAAGGTGCTTATTCAAGATTAAAATTTGAATCTGGCGCACATCGCGTTCAACGTGTGCCGGAAACTGAATCACAAGGTCGCATACATACTTCAGCTTGTACCGTCGCTGTGTTACCCGAAGCAGATGAAATTGATGAGATCACCATTAATCCAGCCGATTTACGTATCGATACCTATCCTGCATCTCGCGCAGGTGGGCAGCATGTAAATAAAACAGATTCCGCTATTCGTATCACTCATTTACCTACGAACACCGTTGTTGAATGTCAAGATGAACGTTCACAACATAAAAATAAAGCGCGCGCTATGTCCGTGCTACAAGCAAAGTTATTAAGCAGTGAACGTGATAAACAACAAAGTGAGCAAGACGAGAATAGACGTAACCTTGTTGGCAGCGGTGATCGTTCTGAACGTATTCGTACTTATAATTTTCCACAAGGCCGCGTGACTGATCACCGAATCAACGTAACACTTTATCGACTCGATGAATTCTTACAAGGCAATGTCGATATGATCATTGATCCATTGATTAGTGAATATCAAGCGGATCTCCTTGCATCAATAAGTAATTAATAAAGAGCCGACAAAAACCGATGCAAATTGTTGATGCACTTAAACACGCCCGACAACAACTCGATATATCTGATAGCGCCAAACTGGATACAGAGATATTACTCTGCTCAATATTAAGATGTGAACGCACTCATCTTTACACGTACCCGGAACAAGCATTATCAAATAGGGAAATTGAATCTTTTAATATTCTAGTCAGCTTGCGGTCTGAAGGTCAACCTGTTGCACACCTGACTAATCAAAAAGAATTTTGGTCTCTTCTATTCCATGTTACTCAAGACACACTTATTCCTAGACCAGAGACTGAATTATTAGTTGAAACAGCACTTAAACTTATGCCTGAAGACTCTAGCAAAGCTATTCTCGATCTAGGAACTGGATCCGGCGCTATAGCAATTGCTATAGCATCTGAACGACCTTTGCTAAATATTACTGCAACCGATACTAGTGATAAGGCTTTGAAGATTGCAAAGCTGAATGCTGAAACACATAAAATTAAAAATATTGAATTTAAAAAAGCCAACTGGCTTGAAGAGGAAAGCAATAGTTACGATATTATCGTAAGCAATCCACCTTACATCAGTAATAATGATCCACATTTAAAGCAAGGTGACGTTCAGTTTGAGCCTCTGTCTGCATTAACTTCTGGAGAAGACGGGCTAGATGATTTACGCATCATAATTCATGAATCCAATAATAATCTGAATAAACATGGTTGGTTGTTAGTTGAGCATGGTTATAATCAAGGACAACAAGTTATACAATTATTTGTTGATAATAATTTTACATCAACGTCTACAATTAAAGACTACAGCAATAATGATAGAGTCAGTATTGGACAATTAATATACCCATGATATTTGTAATATGCGTGTTCAGAGTGCGTCTGTTTTTATTCAGGGCACAGCTTGCTTGTTCCAGACGCAAGCTAAGTACCTACATCCGTGTAGGCAAGGCGCGACGATGCAGCATGGTCACTCCCTGCAAAAAGGTCACCAACAGCAGGCACTTTAGGCGACGATGCCATGGATAAAAAAGGGCGTGCTATGGATATTGTATTTCCATGTGTCATAGGCATATAGAAAGTTGGCGATTTAATTGAGCTATTGCAACGGCAGGCGCACAAATATTGCATTTGTGTTGCAAACCGGATTTAGTATCACATAAATCACTAAATTCTATGTACGGAATACCTATTCTTTGTGCAATTTTCTTTACCAAAAATCGTCCGGCACCAGCACCTACGATTTTATCATTACTTCCAGATGATTCTGATAATACTCTTAACACTGCATTCGTTAGTAATTGTAACTGGGTTTCCTCAAAATATTCCGCCAACTTATACCAACGCTGTGCCTCGATTGTAATACTGGAATCTGTTCCCAACATTCTGGCAAGCCGCCGAGTACTACCCTGAATATCTTTACTGCTTCCATCTGCCGCTTCCATCAAGTCATCACTTTCCTTAAGGCTAGTTAATATTCGATACACATCAGCAGTCGTCGCAAAATTCTCTGCCGCGATATTCTGCCACTCGCCATTAAAAGGCACTTTGTCTGCCAATGCCATTAAAGAAGTCCTGATAACTCCGGTATAAACTAATTCATCAAAACGTAAACGACTTTGATCATTCGATCCACGATTGTTAAGCTTATTATTAGAAAATGGAATAATATCTGTTGTTGTACTACCGACATCAATAAACAGTCCAGATTCAAATAACGATGCTGTATATGTAGCACTTGCATGCCAATTAGCGGAAGCAACCTGATTTATGTTCTTTCTTGCACTATCCAGATTCAGCAAGCCTTCATCGGCGGCATACAAATTAATATCGTCACCCAGTTTATTTTCACACACATCAATGAGTAAGTTCATTCCTTCTTTTCTATCTTTAAAAATATCAACCAGTTCTGCTGTGATGGTAAACGCGTGAGAGAGCGAGCCTTGAGGTAATTGCTTTATTGTTTTCGGCAATAATATTTCAAGCTGTTCTAAACCCTGCCAAAGTGGCGAAGCAAATTGCTCAACGAATTCTATTTTGCCTGTCGCATTGACACTGGCGACTTTCAAATGTGCACCACCAATGTCCCAGCCTATAAAATTAGAATGACTCATTTTTAATATGCTTTTTCTTGCTTGCCAAATTATATATTTTTTTAAGCATCTTTTTCTTTTGAAATCGTCGCTTCGGACTCCTCGACTCTGTCTGTCGTGTCCTCTCGCGACATACAGTCCATCCATGGACATAATTAGTATACTTTTATTTTCACCGGCTTAGCCGAACCTAAATCAATATTGGGCATTTTTTTATTCAAGAATGTATCTAATATTTTAGCGCTTACATTACAGCCTATTGATTCAGAAATCCCTGCATATGCCGTAGTAAACCTGGGGTTAATTTCAAGCACAACTAATTCGTTTTCTATCCCTATTAAATCAACACCAATATATCCGGCAAATCCCGATATTACAGAAACAATTTTTCTGGCCAGTTTTAACATGTCATCTTTAAACGACAAACATTCATTTACACCTATAGCCAACAACTTGATTGAACCATTATTAATATCAACGTGCTGCTCATTACATGCGAGCAATTGAACCTCCTCATTAAAAACCAACAAAGACATGCTCATGTGTTTTCCTTCTAAATAAGGCTGCACAATCAAATCTTTAGCTTCCTCCACTCGAATCAATTCAGATAAATTATTTTTTTTATTAATTAATCGAATTCCTTCGCCACCTACTCCGTCATCAGGTTTTACTACCCAGCCCGTTTTGCTATCAGGAAAATCTTCGCTTAATAATCTAGTCTCAACAACATTAACACCTGCTTCAGCCAATATTTTATTAGTTAAGTATTTACTCGTTGCTGTTCTTATAGCCTCAGGACTGGAACCAATAAATATTTTTCCATGTTCAATAAATAATTCTGCATACTTTATTAAACAGTCATTTGTTTCAGGCGCAATCAGCCATGACACATCAGAATCATTGACGAATTCTGGTAGTTTTTCATCTATTTCACCTTCAACGACATATTGCCTCATATTGTTTTCAAACAAACTGAGTCTACTGTCTCTACTTAATGATATATTCAAGCCATCCAGTTCACTTAATTCATTCAATAATGTCTGCACCATGATCTCACCTTCTCTAATCAATGTTTCTGACAAGGTCTGATCGGAGAGTCCTCCTCCTGTGATAAACTCAAATAAAAAATGACGCATAAAATAGTATGTTAATTATTCCAGTAATTGATTTAAGTCGCGGCATGGTTGTACATGCAAAACAAGGGCAGCGTGAATCATATCAAGCGATCAAGTCTGTAATATCAGCAAGTGCCGAGCCCGAAACTGTGCTTTCTTCTTTTTTAGAATTATACCCTTTCAAAACAATTTATATTGCCGATCTTGATGCCATTCAGAAGACAGGTCAGCAGAACGAATTGATTTTGAAATTAGCCTTCCGTTATAAGCAATGTGAATTTTGGGTCGATGCCGGTATCGAGTTACTACATAATAAACTACCTGGGTATTCAGCTAAAAATATAAAACTTATTTTCGGTTCTGAAAACAAAATACCTAGAGATGCATTCGTAAGTTTAACTAAAAACAATCCGGATTTTATCTTATCTCTGGATTTTATTGACAATAAGTTAACTGAAAATACCTATCTATTACAAGATGCTACAATATGGACCAAACAACTTATTGTCATGATGCTTTCTCGAGTTGGCTCAAACAAAGGCATAGATATGGAATGTTTGAATAATATTTTAAAGCTTGCTGGAAATAACGAAATTTATGCAGCCGGTGGTGCACGAAACATGGATGATCTCATACAACTAAACTCGACGAATGTTAAAGGTGCATTACTAGCAACTGCTCTACATACCGGCGCAATTACAAAGGAAGATTTAGAACAGTTTCATAATGATTAAATGGTCTGGACATCATCTTTTGTGTGCTCCTTGGCTTTGACTCCTGTGTCGGTCTCGGTTCCAGACTCGACTCTACCGATTACGTCCTGTAATCGTACCTCCTGCATCCATGCAGTCGTCACAAAAGATATTGCCTACATGGATGTAGGTACTTAGGGATTTGGATGGAACATAATTCCTGACATTACGTCTTCTGTTAGAACGTCGCTTCGGACTCCTGTCCTCTCGCGACATACAGCCCATCCATGGGCATAAAAAAGCCCCGATAAATCGGGGCTTTTAATACATCACTGAAATCTAATTCAGCAAACTA